>LFRY01000037.1:2379-44758 GCA_001512995.1 Acholeplasmatales bacterium DTU067 | reverse complement strand
GCGTGGAAGTTGTTTAAATTGATTATTTTGAATAGGAAGCAACTTAGGAAGGAGGCGGGTTCATGAAAAAGTATTGGCTGATCATGTTGGTTAATCTAGTTTTTGCCCTCTTAGCTTTACCGAAAACCCAAGCCTATTGGACAAGCCCGCTTCCTTCTGAGGCTGTTTGTAGTTCCTATGTAAAGATAGGCAATTGGAAAATTTACATTGTCCTTGAAGAAGTGGGAAGGATTGACGATCCGAAAGCGGGATTGGAATTCCTATATAAGGACTGCCTGTATGTCGTGATTTGGGATTTGGACGAAAGCATTCCCGATGATGAGAAATGGTGGGGATGGAACAATCGTTGGAGCGGGGTCAATGTCCTGAGCGAAGATTGGGTTTCGACCAATTACTACGATCAAAGGTCCATGCCGATAAAAAAGGACGGATTATATTATCTCGCGCTCCATTCAGGCTCCACCAACCAGGTGCCCGGCAACCATTATTCCTGGTTTGAGATCAGCGAATGGTTTTTGCCTGGGAATGTTTATCTGAAAGGCTACATTGTGAAGCATGGATTTGATTCCGAGGGGAATCCTCGTTATTGGGTTGCCAGGCAATATGTCAACCCGGGCCACACGCCGGGAGTTTACGCTTGGGCTTGGGATGAGATTCCGGAATGGCGGGAGAGTGCTGAAGAAGGGGAAACCGTCTACAGCTTTGACGAAAACGGAGAGATTCGCTTTTGGAAAGCTTTGCGGGATTGCGAGGTTGCACCTTCAGAGGAGACAGCGGGGGAAGGGTATTTCCAAGAGATAAAAAACGGCTCGGTTTCTCCGATCAGAGAGGAAATCGTCAATTTTTGGCTCGGACACAACCATTATTCTTCGGGCGAAGTGGTCATTTACGGCATGCTTAACTCCCGCCGTTACCGTTATTTTCGGGCGAAAAGGCCCTCTGTCGGGGTTGTTCCCTTTCGCATCGAAAACGGTGAAGAAGTGATCAACAAAGAATATTGGGAGGAAATCTAATTGAAGAAAGTTTTGAAGGCGCTCAAAACCTTGATTCCCCTGCTCATCATCCTGTATTTTGGCGCTTATTTCTTTGTTTCGGTGTTTTTTCCGGATAAAAAAATAACCGTTTTCGGATACTCGCTTTCGATTGTGCAAACAGGTTCGATGGAACCAAAAATCAAAGTCAGGGACGGCATTTTCATCGTCCGCGTCCGCAAGGACAACCTAAAAGAAGGCGACATCATCAATTTCCGCGCCCGCGTCAAAAACAAGGCGGGCGAAATCGAAGAAATCAATGTCGTCCATTATTTGGGTTATGTGGGCGAGGACGGGGCTTATTATAAAACGCAGAGCCACAGCCGGAAGGAAGAAGGCAGTTTTGATCTTTGGTACGATGAGGAGGGGATGAGGACCGAAAGAATCAATCCCGAAGACATCCTCGGTAAAGTCGCTTTCAGAATTCCCCGTTTGGGGTATTTTGTGGAAACGTTCCGTGATCCGATGATGCTTCTGCTATTGGCTCTGGACGGGCTTCTGATAATTTTGTTGGCGGTGATTCTCAAAGAACCGAAAAAGAATGCTGAGGGAGCGGCGGCGAAAAATTAGGTTTTTCGGCATCCGCTTTTTTATTTTGCGGTTGACAAGGAAGGTTGATTGTAGTATAATATACTAGCAAAGAATTCATTAATGAATCCGGGAAATAGCTCAGCTTGGTAGAGCGCTTGGTTTGGGGCCAAGAAGTCGCGGGTTCAAATCCTGTTTTCCCGACCATTTGCAGGTATAGTTTAATGGTAGAACATCAGCCTTCCAAGCTGAATGTGCGAGTTCGATTCTCGTTACCTGCTCCAATTGAAATTTGACCGCACTTTTTGTAGTGCGGTTTTTCTTTTATTTTTCAGGAAAATGTGTTAAGATATTACAGGTTAAGGAGAGATAGAATGACATACATACTAAAAAATGAACATCTTGAAGCGCATTTTATTAGCTTTGGGGCCTGCATCGTGAAACTCATTGATTTGAAGACGGGAATCAACATCATTGTCGGTCACGAAGACATGGAGACTTACCGGAAAAACAATCCCGGGTACATGAATGCCATCATCGGTCGTCATTCCGGACGGATCACGGATTTTTATCTTGACGGCAAGAGACATGAGGTTGCGAAGAACATCAACGGCATCTACCAATTGCATGGAGGGTTCAAAGGATTCAATGCGAAGGAATATTCCGTGGAGGTGGGAGAGGATTGGATCAAATTCAGCGCTTCCGCGGAGGACGGCGAAGAAGGTTTCCCTGGGGCGGTTGCTTTTTCCGTCACCTACAGACTACGGGGAAGGGAATTGCATTTGCTTTATGAAGCGGAGCCGACCAAAAAAACAATCCTGAGCCTCACCAACCATGCCTATTTCAACCTGAACGGGGATCCGGAAAAATCAATATTGAACCATGAGCTTTTTTTGAATGCCGACCGTTATCTCATGCTCGATGAGAATTTCATTCCCTACGGCGCGGCTTTGGTCGAAAACACACCCCTTGATTTCCGAAAGATGAAACCGATCGGTCAGGACATTAATGCTAATTTTGAGCAACTGAAAATTGCGGGCGGTTTTGACCATCCCTACCTGGTCAACAGAGCCGGGGAGATGAGCCATGTGGCGACGCTCCGTTCTCCGCTCACCGGTTTAAGTTTGGAAGTGCATTCGACCGAGGATGTGGTTGTCTTTTATGCCGGAAACATGATTAATGAGGATTATCGGATTGCCGGAGGAATCAGGGGTTATAAGAACATGGCACTCTGCCTGGAAACGCAGGGCGTGCCCAATTCTCCCAACATTCCGGAATTTGCGGACCGCAATCTTTACGGACCGAATGAAAAATACACCCCAAAGACCGTCTGGAAACTTGCCGATAATTGACTGTTCAAGCCAAAATAAACATAGTTTATTTTGGTTTTTTTATTCAAAAAGCCTGTTTCTGAAATTGTATTTGTGACGAAAATTTGGTATAATTTAAATGCGGTATGCTTAACAAGGAAGGGCAGTCTTTTCTGTTTTTGGCTTGATGGGGGCCTGGAAAAAGCAATGAATTGAAAGATATAAAGGAGAAGGTAATGTTATCTGATGATGTGAAAACATTGGAGATGTTTGCTGTAGTTAAGGATAGGCCGGAAAAAGGCTTTTCCTTAAAGAAAGTCACGATTAGTACGGATTTAAAACCGGATGAGGTTTTGGTCAAAGTCTTCCGCGCTTCTTTTTGCGGGACGGATTATCACCTTTATCTCTACGATGATTATGCAAGGGAGAGGATCAAGCTTCCGCTCATCGTCGGCCATGAGTTCAGCGGTGAAATTATTAAAATCGGCTCGGATGTGCAGAATGTCAAGGTGGGGGATTTGGTCAGCGCTGAAACCCACATCATTTGCTGGGAATGTGAGTTTTGCGAGCGCAGCGAAGGCCATATCTGTGCGGAAACGAAGGTGATTGGGCTCGACATAGACGGTTGTTTCGCCAACTATGTAAAAATCCCCGCGGCGAATTGTTTCATCAACAGCAAGGACATCAATCCGCTATTTCTCTCCATCCAGGAGCCCTTGGGGAATGCGGTGCATACCATGGCCCATTTTCCGGTCAAGGGTAAGGATGTCGTGGTGTTGGGCTGCGGCCCGATCGGGCTGATGGCGATAGACGTGGCCAAAGCTTACGGAGCCCGGAAGGTGATCGCGGTTGAAATCAAGCCCTATCGGGAGACGCTCGCTTGGGAAATCGGGGCGGACGTCGTCATCAATCCGACACGGGAAAATGTGACTGAGCGCGTGTTTGAGGAAACGGGGGGCAAGGGCGCGGATGTCATCGGCGAATTCACCGGCAATAAGGGCGCGATTGAAGAAGCTTTCAGATATCTGAAGCCGGGCGGGGGCATCAGCATGCTGGGGCTCCCGAGTGAAAAAATAGAGCTAGACTTTTCAAAATATGTGGTCCACAAGGGCATCAGCATTTACGGAGTCACGGGAAGGAGGATCTATGACTCCTGGCATCAGGTGAAGGAGCTTGTTGAAAGCGGGAAACTGCATTTGGATAAAATCATCACGCATGAGCTGCCCCTCCGCGAAATCAACCGCGCGGGCGAAATCATGGGCAGCGGGAATTGCGGAAAAATTGTATTGATTCCGGAGGAAATTGATGGGTAAATTGGATTATCTCAGAGAAAATGTGGAAATGCTGAAGGCGGAGGGGACTTACAGGAAACTGCCCGTCAATCATGGGCCCTGCGCCAATGTCATCAACTTGAACGGCAGGAGAGTCGTGAATCTTTCCAGCAACAATTATCTCGGCCTTGCCAACCATCCGCGCTTGATTGATGCCGCCAAAAGGGCGACCGAACACTACGGCGTCGGGGCGGGAAGCGTCAGGACGATCGTCGGAAATCAAAATTTGCTGGAAGAGTTGGAGAAGATACTTGCGGAATTCAAGGAAGAGGAGGCTGTCACCTGTTTTCAGTCGGGACTGAACTGCAATATCGGCACGATCCAGGCAGTTGTCTCCAAAGATGATTTGATCGTGAGCGACGAGCTGAACCATGCTTCGATCATTGACGGAATCAGGCTTTCCCGCGCAGACAAAGCCATTTATCGGCACAATGACATGGAGGATTTGGAACGCATCCTTCAGGAAAAACGCGCTGCCTACAGAAATGTACTCATCATCACCGACGGCGTGTTTTCGATGGACGGCGACCTTGCAAAACTTCCGGAAATCGTGGAGTTGGCGAAAAAATATGACTGCCTGACCTATGTTGACGATGCCCACGGAAGCGGCGTTTTGGGACGGGGTGGCCGCGGAACGGTCGACCATTTCGGTTTGAACGGCCAGATTGATTTCATCATCGGCACCCTGAGCAAAGCCATCGGCGTCGTGGGCGGTTATGTCGCTTCCAAAAAAATCGTCAAGGAATGGTTGTTGCATCGGGCACGGCCCCTGCTCTTTTCGACGGCGCTCCCGCCGGCGGCGACCGCAGCCACGATTGAAGCGGTGAAAATCCTGATGGAAAGCGAAGAATACACGGAGAAACTCTGGGAGAACGCACGGTATTTCAAAGAGGGGTTGAAAAGTCACGGCTTTGACATCGGCAAAAGCGAAACCCCGATTACGCCGGTGATGATTGGCGAAGAAGCAAAAACGATGGAATTTTCCCGAGAATTGCTGGAAGAAGGTGTTTTCGTATCGGGTATCGTTTATCCGACGGTGCCCAAGGGAACGGGGCGTTGCCGGGTCATGCTCAGCGCAAGCCATACCAAGGAAGATTTGGATTTTGCGCTCAGGGCTTTTGAAAAGGTCGGAAAAAATTTGGGAATAATCTGAAAGGAGCGAGAGATGAAGTTTAAGAAAACAATGGTCGTTGCCCACCGGGGCGCCTCAGGCCATGCGCCCGAAAACACATTATTGGCTTTTCAGAAGGCGATTGACATGGGGGCCGACTGCATCGAAACAGACATCAGGAGAACCAAGGATGGCATCATCGTGCTCTTCCATGACGAAAAAATCAACGGCAAGAAAGTGAATGAAATCACTTTTGAAGAATTGCGGGCCGAGGCTTCCAAAAAAAGTTTCCAAGTACCCACTTTGGAAGAAGGTTTGGCCTATGTCAAGGGGAAGATTTTGATTGACATTGAGTTTAAGGAAGACGGTTATGTGCGCGAAGCCGTCGACATCATCCGGAAATATCTGAGCCACGATGAATTCTTCATCCGTTCTTTTGAAGATCAAGTCTTGGTTCAGGTCAAAGAAATCGATCCGAAGATTACGACCGCGCTCCTGCTCGGCAGAGACAAACCGGAAAAACCAATCCGGACCAGGCTCTCGGAATTCTTTCCCGGCAGGCGTTTAAGAAGAACGAAAGCGGATTTCGTTTCGCCCCATTACCGTTTGCTTAAGTTCTTTTTTGTAACAAGAATGAATTTGCGGAAGTGTTCGGTTTCGGTTTGGACGGTGAACGACGAAAAGCTGATCAAAAAAGTCCTTTTCCGAAACAAGGTCGATAATGTGGTCACGGATTACCCGGACAGGGTTTTGAAATATCTGAAAAGATAAAAAAGGAGGAAATCCTCCTTTTTTATTTGAGTTCGTAGATTTTGGTATATTTTTTTATCAGATAATCGATGTAATGCTTTGGGTTGAATTTGCCGCCGACGCAGATCCGGAAGAGTTCTTTCGGGGGTTTTGTGGAACCATATTTATGCAAACGTTCTTTCAGCCAAGCATTGATTTCCTTCGTGTCGCCGGATTGCAGTGATTTCAGGACCTTGAAATCCCTGTTCATGACTTTGTAGATTTGTGCGGCATAGGCGGAGCCGAGGGCGTAGGTGGGGAAGTAGCCGAAGGAACCTCCGGCCCAATGAATGTCCTGGAGGATTCCTTCCCTGTCGCTCGGAACCTCCAGACCCAGGTATTCTTGGTATTTGTCGTTCCAAATCCTGGGCAGGTCTTTCACTTCAATTTCGCCTGCAAACAAAGCTTTTTCAATGTCATAGCGAATCATGATGTGGATCGGATAGGTGAGTTCGTCGGCTTCTGTGCGGATCAAACTTGCTTCGGCTCTGTTAATCAGTTTATGGAAATCCTTGAGTTTCACGCCCCGCAGTTGCTTTTTAAAAACGCTTTTCAGTTTTGGAAAATGGATTTTCCAGAAATCCAGGCTCCTGCCGATGATGTTTTCATAAAAACGCGACTGGGATTCGTGCAGGGCCATCGAGCCCCCGCCACCGGAAAGGGTGTGGTCCAATTCGGGATTGATCTGCTGTTCGTAGAGGGCGTGGCCAAGTTCATGAATTCCGGAGAAAATCGAAGAAGTGAAATCATTTTCGTAATAGTGGTTGGTGACTCTGACATCGGTGGTGCCGAATCCCGATGTGAAGGGATGTTCGCTTTCTTTCAGAACGCCCTTATTGAAATTAAAGCCCAATGTTTCTGCCAGATACTTAAAAAACTCTCTTTGCTGTTCTTTGGGATAGGAGAGTTTATTAAAGGAATCGTCTAATTCCAGTTTTTTGTCCAAAACCTTCTTTACAAAGGGAACGAGTTCGGTTTTGATTTTGGAAAAGAACTCGTCATAATCTTTCATCGTCATGCCCTTTTCATATTCATCAAGGAGCACGTCGTAGCCTTTGAGTTTTTCCGTTTCCACATACTTCACATATTTTCTGTTGAAAGCGACGATTTTTTCCAATGTCGGGCGGAAGATCTCGTAATCGTTTTTCTGTTTCGCCTTTCTCCAAATGTTTTCGCTTTCCTCCAGCAAACTCATGTATTCAATGTATTCCTGCATCGGCACTTTTTTGAGTTTGTCCAGGCCTTCCTTGGTTTCTTGGATTTCATGCCAAAACTTCGTCAAGCTTGTCCCTTTCAAGATAGAGCTCGTCGATGATTCTGAGCGTCTCCGGCGAAGTCTGCAGTTTATATGCTTCTTCACTTAAGATGCCCACCTGCTGGGAACGGAGAGGAAAACAGCCTTCCGGAGCTTCGGTAATTGAATCCCAGTTGATGACATAGTTCGCAAAGCGGTAGGCAAGCTTTTTTTGCGGATGGCTTCGTATTGTTTGATTGTTTTTTCCATTTTTTCACCTCATTTTATTATTATTATAACATTTTTTTGGAAATGTAAAATTTATTTTTCGTAAACGAAAGAATTTTATGAGAGAAACTGCCAATAAATCTTAAATTCCTCGGCAATTTATGATATCATATAAAAGAAGGAGGAAGTTATGGCAGTTTTGACTCTCACCACCCATTCGCGGGAACTTAAGATGAACACGCTTTTGACGGCAATCATCCCTGATTCGTCAAACATGGACAAACCCCTTTCCGAGCGGAAGGTGCTCTGGCTTTTGCACGGTCTTTCCGATAACGCCACCGCCTGGCTCAGATGGACCAGGGTTGAAAACTATGCCCAGCGCTATGGCATTGTCGTCATCATGCCATCGTGCGACCGCAGTTTTTATTTCGATAATGTGAACGGCATGAATTATTTTACCTATCTGACCGAAGAGCTTCCTGAATACTTAGAAAAGGTCTTTGCCCTTTCCAGAAAGAAAGAAGACAATTTCATTGCCGGCCTTTCGATGGGGGGCTACGGGGCGGTGAAGGCGGCCCTGACCCATCCCGACCGCTATTTTGCCTGCGGAAGTTTTTCGGGCGTTCTTGCCTTTGAGATTTTTGCTCACAGTGACATTTCTGAATTTGAAAAGGAATTTCCCTTCATGACTGAGGACTTTCCGTCGCTCCTTGCTTCGGAAAACAATCCGCCCAATTTGCTCTCGCCGGAGAAGGATGTAAAATTGTATGTTTCCTGCGGGCTTCAGGATTATCTCTTGCCCGCGACAAAAATCTTTGAGGAAAGGGCGCGGGAAAGGAATGTGAAAGGGAAGTTTGTTTACAGGGATGGCTACCATGATTGGGATTTCTGGGAAGTGGAAATCAAAAATTTCCTGAGTTATCTTTTTGAATGATTTACTGGAATAATTTTTCTTGAAAAAAATAATACTAGTAGAGAAGTCTTCTGATTGAATTTTCCTGGGAAATGTGTTAATATTGGCTTAGATTTTTTTGGAATTGAAAGCAATATGCCGGTATATTAATTGAATACTTTAGTATCCGCAAATATACTGGGTATATTTGCTTTTTTATAAATCTTGCTAGGAGGTATCATGGCAACAAAAAGCAAGCTTCCGGTTCAAGATATCGGAACCCGGAATCCGAAACTCTTTAACCGCATCAGAACGATCATCGAAACGCCCTTTTATTGGAACAACGTGCACCATGTGAGAAGCTTGAGTGAGGCGTATGAGCTGGCTAAAAGAGCTCCGGGAACGATCATTACCGGTCTCGATGTGCACAATCCGGAAGCGCTGGGGCTGCCGAGGGACGCAAAAGTTTTGCTGTTCAATGACGGAAAAATCACCGGACGCCAGGCGCGGTTGCGCAGACTCGTAAATGGCGAAAACAGGAATAAATTCGCGGATCTGCTGCGGGAAGCTGTCTTTTTATCGCGGAACAGGAAGATGTATCATGCGGAAGCGTATGTCGGGCTTGACAAGGATTTCATGCTCAAAGCGCATCTCTTGGTTCCGGAAGGGTATGAGAACACGCTTTATTCCTGGTTATTGAACTTTCAAATTGCGAATGAAGAATATACGGAAATGTATAAAGATTCGCTGGTATTGGACGAGGGGGACATCTTCATCTTCGCCAATCCCGATTACTATCCTGAGGAACATCCCGATGGTTTGGCCCTGTTCGATGCCGAACACAACTGTGCGGCAATTCTCGGAATGCGTTATTTCGGGGAATTCAAAAAGGGCACGCTGACGCTCGCTTGGACGATTGCGGAGAGGAACGGTTACACACCCTGCCACGGCGGACAGAAGCGCTTCAATCTTCCTTCCGGAAATCAGAAGGTGATCGGCGTCTTCGGGCTTTCCGGTTCCGGGAAATCGACGATCACGCTCTCGGACCACGGCGAGAAATTTTCGACGACCGTTCTCCACGACGATGCTTTCATCATTTCCGACAAGGACGCATACTCAATTTCCCTTGAACAATCCTATTTCGACAAAACCCAGGACTATCCATTGACGGAACCGCAGACCAAGTATTTTCTCACCATCCAAAACTGCGGCGCGACCCTGGATTCCGAAGGAAGAATCGTTCCCGTCACGGAGGACATCCAAAGCGGGAACGGGCGGGCCGTGAAATCACGATTCGCGACGCCGAACCGCGAATACCGATTCGAAGAGCCCTGCGACGCCATTTTCTGGATCATGAAGGATGACAGTCTGCCTCCCGTTCTGAAAGTGACGCGCCCCGAACTCGCTTCCGCCATGGGCGCAACCCTCGCCACGAAAAGGACCACGGCGGAATATGTTCCCGGGGAGGACCCGAACAAACTCGTCATCGTTCCCTATGCCAATCCTTTCAGGCTCTATCCCTTAAAAAAGGATTATCTGAAATTCAAGAAACTTTTTTCTGAAAGGAATGTGGCTTGTTACATCATCAACACCGGCCATTTCTTAACCAAAAAAATCGGCCCGCAGACAACCCTCGGTCTGATCGAGGACATCGTCACGGATAGGGCGGAATTCCAACCCTTTGGTCCGTTTGCTGATTTGGAATACTATCCGCTTGAAGGATTCCTGCCTGATTTTTCGGACAGAAACTATCTGGAAATGGTTGAAAGACGCCTCCTGGACAGGCTGGAGTATGTCTCCGGACTCGATGAATTCAATAAATTACCGGATGAAGCCTTGGAAGCAATAGAGAAAGCAGCAAAATCAATTAGGAGGTAAAAATGGGCGTGAAGTTTGTGGAAACGAGTCTTCGGGACGGTCACCAATCTCTCTTCGCAACCCGCATGACCACCGAGGACGTGCTCCTTGCCCTGGAGGAAATAGATAAAGCGGGCTACCATGCTCTCGAAGTCTGGGGCGGGGCAACTTTCGATGCCTGTCTGCGGTTTTTGAACGAGGATCCATGGGAAAGGCTCCGGCAGGTCCGCGCTGTCTGCAAAAACACGAAACTGCAGATGCTTCTCCGCGGCCAGAACCTGCTCGGATACAAGCATTATTCCGACGATATCGTCGAGAAATTTGTAGAAAAATCGCTCGCGAACGGCATCGACATCATCCGCGTCTTTGACGCTTTGAACGATTTAAGAAATTTGGAATGCGCCGTCAAGGCAATAAAAAAATACGGTGGGCATTGCCAGATCGCAATGAGCTACACGACCAGCCCCGTGCATACTGTGGATTATTATGTGGAACTGGCGAAAAAGGCTAAATCCATGGGCGCGGATTCCCTCTGCATCAAGGACATGGCGGGCGTGCTCTTGCCGGGCGCAGCTTACGAACTCATCACCCGCCTGAAGGAAAACACGGAGCTTCCCTTGGAACTCCATTCCCATTGCACGGGAGGGATCGCGGAGATGACTTATCTGAAAGCGATCGAAGCGGGCGTGGACATCATCGACACCGCCCTCTCGCCCATCTCCGGGGGAACGAGCCAGCCCGCGACCGAATCCTTCGTTTACGCCCTTATGGGAACGGAGCATGATCCGGGCATGGATGTGGGGATGCTGGAACGGGCTGCGGAGAAAATGCGAAAAGTTCAGGACAAATACCTGGAAAACGGTCTCCTAAACCCTCGCGCCCTCTTCACAAACCCCGACATTCTGAAATATCAGATTCCCGGCGGGATGCTTTCGAATCTGCTGAACCAGCTGAAAAACCAGGGCGCGCTCCCCAGGCTCGAAGAAGTGCTACG
Organism: Acholeplasmatales bacterium DTU067; assembly: GCA_001512995.1. Lineage (GTDB taxonomy): Bacteria > Bacillota_I > Bacilli_A > ML615J-28 > CAG-698 > DTU067. Next base: position 33,453 of record LFRY01000037.1, on the reverse strand, counting down.
GGAGGTGCCGAATGTGAGAAGGGATCTTGGTTATCCGCCCCTGGTCACGCCCCTGTCGCAGATGGTGGGCACGCAGGCGGTGATGAACGTGCTTTCCGGGGAAAGATACAAACTTGTCCCGGGCGAGGTCAAAGAATACCTGCGCGGTTACTACGGCACAAGCCCTGCTCCGGTCGATCCGGAAGTGAAGGCGAAAATCATCGGGTCCGAGCCGACCATCGATTATCGGCCGGCCGATGATTTGGAACCGCAGTTTGAAAAATTAAAGGAAAAATACCGGGATTTGGCGGAGACTGACGAAGACGTGCTTTCCATTGCCCTCTTCGAAAACGTCGCCGTGAAATTCCTGCAAAATAAAAAACAACCGCAACTCGAGGTTGTGGAATTCAATCTCTACATTGGCAGGTGAATGGCATGATACTCGCGACACCGCTTGAATACATTTTGAGCGCGGCTTTGTTTCTCTCCTTCTTGATCATCTTCGTTTTCGCGCTCACTTTCTACCGTCTCGCTTCCGGAAAAACCTTTGAAACAACCAAAGAAGAAAGCGAGACCGTTGTACCTACCGAAAGGACTGTTTTGCAGCCGAAAGCCGCTTTTTCGCTTGCGGACATCACCGACGAAGACATGATGGTGGCAGCTCTGGTCGCGGCGATTGATTATGCTGAAGAGACAAAAAAAGATGTCCGGCTGCTTTCGATAAGAGAAATTCAAGGAGGGTCAAATGAAAATTTATAGACTGAAAGTGAACGGGAAAGTGTATGTTGTGGAAGTTGAGAGCGTTGAAGAAGCGCCAGCTTCCGCGCCTACTCCGCAAGCGGCTCCGGCTCCCCCGAAACCAACCGCTGGGGAGGGTGCTGTCGTAAAGGCCCCGATGCAGGGAACGATCATTGATGTGAAAGTCAGGGTGGGGGATGTGGTGAAGCGGGGTGACGTCGTGGTCGTTTTGGAAGCGATGAAACTGGAAAACGACATCGTGAGCACCGCCTCGGGGACGGTGAAAGAAGTTCTTGTCGAAAAGGGCCAGAATGTCGACAACCAGGCCCCCCTGGTCATCATCGGCTGATGCGCTTCGCACATGAGTTGGTTTTTGCTTCCCTTCCCTCAACAAATTTATTTCTAAAAGAAAATTTTAAAAGTTTGCCCAACTATGCCGTGGTTCATGCGAAAGAACAGACGGCGGGCAGGGGAAGGTTGGGCAGGAAATGGTTTTCCGGAGATGATTTGGCGCTTTCCGTTCTGATCAAAGATGCGCTTCCCTTGGACGAACTCCCCAAGACGGCGCTCGTCGCGGCGGCAGCGGCCTGGAAAACCATCCATCCCCTCCTTCCGGTTGCCATCAAATGGCCAAACGACATCGTGAACGGTGATAAGAAAATTGCCGGAATTTTAAGCGAAACGGTCATTGATTCGCAAAAACTAGTTGCGCTCATCATCGGCTTCGGAATCAATGTGAACACGCTCGAATTTCCGGCAGAGCTTACGGAAAAAGCGACTTCCTTGGCGCTTGCGACGGGAAAACGCCAAGATATTGATTCCCTGAAGCAAGCCCTCCTGGAAAACCTCGATCATTATTTCCGGGATTTCTTGGAAGGAGGAAACGAGTTCATCGAAATTGCGCACGCGCATTCTTCGCTAATCGGAAAAGAAGTAATTTTCGATGATTTCAAAACGCGCAGACGGGCGAAAGTGCTCGACATCCTCGGCAACGGGAACATTTTATTGGAAATCGGAGAAGAAAGAAGAGAATACTCCTCGGGGGAAATCACCCTGAAGGAAATTTATCGAGGTGAGCATGCATAAATTTTTCCGCGAATTCCGCGATTTTATTCAGCGCGGGAATGTTTTGGATCTGGCCACGGGCATCATCATCGGCGGAGCATTCAATAAAATCGTAACCAGTTTGGTGAACGACATCCTGATGCCCCTGATCGGTTTACTCGGGGGCAGGAACATTTCTGAAGCGACGCTGGTTTTGGTTCCGGCGGTGACGAATGCGGAAGGAGAGATTCTGGAAAGTGCTGTGACTTTGAATTACGGGGCTTTCCTGCAGTCGATCATCGACTTTCTGATCGTCGCTCTGACAATCTTCCTCATCATCAAAACCGCGATTTCTTTCCGGAAACGGATTGATGCTTTCAGAAAAAAAGAAGAAGAAAAGAAAGAAGAGGAGCCGGGACCGAAAGCCGAGGAATTGCTCATGGAAATCAGGGATTTATTGAAAAAAGAAAACGACCCGAAAGAAGAAATCTAACGGGCCGTTTTTTGCTTAGAAGAAGAAGGGGTCGAAGAAACATCTTCTTCTTCTGAATCTGCGAAAACAGCAACAGCAACAACAGAAGAAGGGATCAAAGAACATCGCATCACCTACCGCTATAGATTATGTGAATAAACTTCGCCTGTAAACGGGAAAAGCATAGAAGCGCTTATTTGTTCGCCTCCTTCTTGTAATTATCGCCAACCTTCTATATAATAATAGTAAATCTTTGGAAAGGTGAGTTTATGAAAACAGTAGTCATTACCGGAGCGTCTTCCGGAATCGGTCTTGCAACCGGTGAATATCTGGCAAGGAAGGGTTATAAGGTCTACGGGCTATCGCGCAGGAAGGGAGAAAGCGAACTCATCACCTATCTTCCCTGCGATGTGACGGAGAGACGCCAAGTCGAAGAAGCATTTGCGATGATACCCGAGGACATCGATGCCGTGATCAACAATGCCGGCATCGGCGTCGGCGGCTCCATAGAATATACTCCCATCGAAGATGTACAACAAATCATCGACGTCAATTTATTGGGCGTGGTGAACGTCGTGCAGGTCGCGCTCCCTTATTTAAGAAAAACCAAGGGCAGAATCATTAACATCGGAAGCGTCGCCGGGGACATGGCAATCCCCTTCCAGGCCTTTTATTCGCTCACGAAAGCGGGGCTCGGGATCTTCTCGGAAGCCCTCAACATCGAAACGCGTCCTTTCGGGGTGCGTTCGGTGCTCGTGCTTCCGGGGGATACGCAGACTTCTTTCACCGCCAACCGGAAGAAAGGAATCTTGGAAGACGGGATTTACGGCAAAAGAATCAGAAAATCCCTTGAGAAAATGGAAAGGGATGAAATGCGCGGCATGCCCCCGACTGCGGTCGCGAAGGTAATCCATAAGGTTTTGAAAAAGAAAAATCCGCCGATCCGCATCACGGTCGGTTTCGGATACAAGGTCCTGGTCTTTTTGAAAAGACTCGTTCCCTATCGCTTTTTAAACCATGTACTCTACAAACTCTACGGTGGCGGCGATGAATAAAAAACTCGAACTTTTTCTCACATTTTTTAAAATCGGCGCCTTCACCTTCGGGGGCGGCTACGCAATGGTGCCCCTGATTAGGGAAGAGCTCGTCGACAAAAAAGGTTGGATAAATAACGACGAAATGTTGGACATGCTGGCGATTGCGGAGGCGACTCCGGGCGTGATTGCCGTCAATTCCGCAACCTTCGTCGGCCATAAAATCGGCGGTTTTTGGGGGAGTTTCGCTGCCTCTTTGGGCGTCGTCCTCCCCTCATTTTTTGTCATTATATTGGTTGCCTTGTTTTTTGAGGATTTCCTGAAGATCAAAGTCATTGCCGACATTTTCCGAGGAATCCGGGCCGGGGTGACGGTTTTGATCTTCAATGCGGGCTTGCGCTTTTTCAAACAAATCCCGAAAACGGCGGTCAATTATTTTTTGATAGCTCTCGCATTCGGGCTGAGCGTGTTTCTTGAATTCAGGTTTCTTTCGCTCTGCCTGCTTGTTTTCGGTTTTGTTTTCGGCCTTATCGGGCAGTTATTGAAAACCGGAAGGGAGGAGCGGGAATGATTTATTTGGAACTCTTCCTCGTTTTCTTCCTCGTCGGTCTCTTCACAATCGGCGGCGGCTATGCGATGATTCCGATGCTTCAAGAACAAATCGTCGGGCGCGGCTGGCTGGAAGCGGAGGATTTGCTTAACGTTTTTGCGATTTCGGAATCAACCCCCGGTCCCTTTGCCGTCAATACAGCGACCTTTGTGGGATATGATTTGGGCGGCGTTCTCGGTTCCGCAGTCGCGACAATCGGCGTGGTCCTGCCTTCGTTCATCATCATTTTGATCATTGCCCGTTTCATTTATAATTTCCTTGAATACAAAAGCATTCGCACAGGCTTTGAAACCGTGAAGGTGATTGTCGTAGGTTTGATTTTCGCGGTTGTGCTGGAATTGATCTTGAAAAATGTTTTCGGTGACGGATTTGATCTGAAGAGCTTTGATTTTGTTGCTTTCGGAATCATGGTTTCCGTTTTCTTTCTGAAGCTTGTTTTTAAAAAGCTCAGCGCCATCAAAATCATAATCATTTCCGGAATTTTGGGTTTGATATTTTACGGAATATTTCCTCTCTGAAAGCCAATATTTAGCACTTGAAACTTGACAGTGCTAAGGATTGGGTATATAATAAGTGAAGAGAAAAGAAGTTTCAAGGAGGTACTATGGCAGAAACCAGAGAATTCAAAACCGAATCGAAAAGATTGCTTGAGCTGATGGTGCACTCGATTTATACAAACAGAGAAATATTTTTGCGGGAACTGATTTCGAACGCTTCCGACGCCATTGACAAGCATCGCTTTCTCGCCCTGACGGATGAGAAATTACGGCGGGATGAGGAATACCAAATCCTGTTGGAACCTGACAAAAAGAGAAGAAAGCTTTCAGTCACCGACAACGGCATCGGGATGACTTATGAGGAATTGATTGAAAGCCTGGGAACGATTGCGAAGAGCGGTTCGAGCGAGTTTTTGGAAGGACTGAAGGATAAATCCGACACGGAGGCCCTGGAGATCATCGGCCAGTTCGGAGTCGGCTTCTATTCCGCCTTCATGGTCGCTGAGGAGGTCGAAGTCAGAACAAAATCGCCTTTTTCCGAAAAGGCCTATTTCTTCCGTTCCAGGGGCATCGATACCTATGAAATTGATGAGATAGATGATTTTCCGGAAGGGACGAAAGTGACCCTGAAACTCAGGAAAAACACAAAAAACGAAAGTTACGACGAGTTTTTGGATGAATTTGCTCTGAGGCGGCTCGTCAAGAAATATTCCGATTACATTCGTTACCCGATCAAAATGGAGGTTACGAAATCGGTTCCGAAGAAGGATGCGGAAGGGAACGAAACCGGTGAGGATGAGGAAGTCAGGGAACTTGAAACCCTGAATTCGATGATCCCGCTTTGGAAGAAGCAGAAAAAGGAAATTACGGAAGAAGAACTCAATTCCTTTTATAAACAGAAATACTATGATTATCTGGATCCTCTGACTTCGATTCACATCAATGTCGAGGGAGCGCTGAATTACACGGCATTGGTATTCATCCCGAAGAAACCGCCCTTCAATCTCTATTCCGACAAATACGAGAAAGGCTTGCAACTCTATTCCAAGGGCGTCTTCATCATGGACAAATGTAAAGAACTCGTCCCCGATTATCTCCGCTTCATCAGGGGTTTGGTCGATTCTGCCGATCTGCCGCTCAACATCAGCCGCGAGTTTCTCCAGAAGACGCAGGAACTGCAGAAGATTGCGACCAACATCGAGAAGCGAATCATCAACAGGCTGGAAGGAATGCTCAAAAACGAAAGGGAGAAATACATCGAATTCTTCGAGAACTTCGGCGTCCACATCAAATACGGAGTCTATGACAATTTCGGGGAAAAGAAGGCTTTGCTTGCGGATTTGCTGATCTATAAGACAATCAAGCAGGATGGCTACATCACTCTGAAGGAATATGTGGAAACGATGGCGGAAGACCAGGAATGCATTTATTATGCTTCCGGAAAGACCAAGGAACAGATCCTTGCCCTCCCGCAGATGGATCTCATCAAGGCCAAGGATTATGATGTTTTGATTCTTTCCGACGAAATCGATGAGTTTGTCATGCAGATCATGCAGAGTTTCGGAAAGAAGAAATTCAAATCAATCAATCAGGGCGAATTGGATTTGCTTTCCGCAGATGAAGAAAAGGAAATCGAGGAACTCGCGAAGGAGAAAAAAGATTTTCTTGAAGCTTTGAAAGAAGCGCTGGCTCCGGAAGTGACCGACGTCGTGCTTTCCAAACGGCTTTCCGCTTCCCCCGTCTGCCTGGTCAGCGCTGACGGGCTCTCTTTTGAAATGGAGAAATACATCTCAAATCTTCCGGGAGGTGAAAAGGCGAAGGCGAAGCGGATTCTGGAAATCAACCCGAAACATGAGCTGTTTGCGGCTCTGGAGGGCATTCATCGGGAAGGGGACGAAAACTTCAAGGATTATGCCGAACTGTTATACAGCCAAGCCCTGCTCATCGAAGGGCTCCCCTTGGAAGATCCGGTCGCCTTTTCCGAGAAAATGACGAAACTTATTCTCAGAGCCGCGAAATGAACGGACCGCGAACGGTCCGTTTTTATATGAAAATCGGTTGACGAAAAGCCCGGGCAGTAGTAAAATGGAATCAGAACAGGAAAGGAGCCAAATATGGGTTTGATGCTCAGGCTGCTGCTGAAAGCGGCGCCCCTGCCTGATTATAAGAAATTTAAGAGAGTTTTGTTCATCGGACCGCATCCCGACGACATTGAGATCGGAGCCGGAGGCACCGCCAGGAAACTCGTTCTTCTGGGAGCGGAGGTGTATTTTTTGATAGCCTCCGACGGCGGCGCGGGCAGTCTTGATCCGGGAATGACCTCCGAAAAACTTGCCGCGATCAGAAAAAAGGAAGCGCTCGCGGCGGGAGCTTTTCTCGGAGTGAAGGCAACCGAAGTGCTTGCTTTTCCGGATGGCGGTGATTATTCCGTCGAAGCGCTCACGACGGAGATTGTAAAAAGGATTGTGCGGATCAAACCCGATGCCGTCTTTTGCCCGGATCCCCTGCTGCCCACGGAAACGCATCCCGACCATTTGAAAACAGCCGAGGCCGCGCGCCGGGCCATCCCCCTTGCTCAGTTTCCCCTGGCCGTGAAAAGAAGGGGCATAGAACTTGAGGAAGGAGACAAACTACCCCAGGGAATCAATCTTCTTTATTACTATACGGCGCGGCCGAACATATACATTCCGCTTACGAAAGCGGAGCAGGAAGCGAAAATTGCCGCGATCAAAATGCACGCAAGCCAAATCGACGAAAGCTTTGAGGGCATTTTCCGCTACCTTAATTTCAAATCGAAGAGTTACGGATGGAAAGCGCGGGCAAAACACGGGGAAGCCTTTTACGGGCTCGGTCCCCTGCACCAGCATTGCTTTCCGGAAAAAATATAATGGGTGATGCAATGAAGAAAACGAATTACACGCTGATGTGCGATTTCTATGAACTGACCATGTGCAATGGCTATTTGGTTCAGGGGCTGAAGGATAAGATCTGTTACTATGATTATTTCTTCAGAACCGTTCCCGACAACGGCGGGTTTGCGATTTCCTGCGGTTTGGAGCAGATTGTGGAATACATTCAAAACTTGCATTTTACGGAAGAAGACATCCGGTATCTGGAAAGCAAGAAGATCTTCGCGCCGGAGTTTTTGGATTTATTGAGGGATTTCCGTTTTACCGGCGACATCTGGGCGGTTCCGGAAGGGACGGTCATTTTTCCGAACGAGCCGATTTTGACCGTGCGCGCCAGGGCGATCGAAGCCCAGTTCATCGAAACCTTTCTGCTCGCGACCATGAATCACCAAAGCCTGATTGCGACGAAAGCGAATAGGGTGGTGCGCGCGGCGCAGGGAAGGACCGTTTCCGAATTCGGGGCGAGGCGCGCCCACGGCGCCGAAGCGGCGACCCTCGGGGCTCGGGCGGCTTACATCGCCGGGGTTGACGGAACTTCGAACACGCTCACTGACCGCCTATACAAAGCCCCGGCAGTGGGAACGATGGCCCATTCCTGGGTGCAGATGTTCCCTTCCGAATACGAAGCTTTCAGAAAATATTGCGAATGCTATCCCGACAGCGCTCTGTTGCTTGTGGATACCTATAATGTCATTAAGAGCGGGGTTCCGAACGCCATCAAGGCCTTTGATGAGGTCTTGAAGCCCCTGGGGAAAAGACCCCTCGGAATCCGCCTTGATTCCGGAGACATCGCCTACCAGTCCAAAAAAGCGCGGGAGATGCTGGATGAAGCAGGTTATCATGATTGCCTGATTTTTGCTTCCAATTCCCTTGACGAGAACCTGATCCGCGGTCTGATCCTCCAGGGCGCGGAAATAGATGCTTTCGGCGTGGGCGAAAGATTGATTACGTCCAAGAGCAGTCCCGTGTTCGACGGGGTGTATAAGCTCATCGCCGTCGAAGAGGACGGAAAGATTGTTCCGAGGATAAAGATCAGCGAAAACGTTGCGAAGATCACAACCCCGGGCTTCAAAAAACTCTACCGTTTTTATAATAAAGAAAACGGCAAGGCGGAAGCGGATTTGCTTGCGCTTCCCGAGGAAGTGATCGACGAAAACAAACCCTACGAGCTCTTCGATCCGCACGCGACATGGAAACGTAAGACAATCACAAATTTCAGGACAAGGGAATTGCAGGTTCCAATCTTCAAAGACGGAAAACTGGTTTACAGGCTTCCCGGTATCGAAGAGATCAGGGAGTATTGCCGGGAAGAATTGGAAACGCTCTGGGACGAGGTGAAGAGGTTCGAAAACCCGCATAAATACTATGTCGACCTCTCCCAGAAACTTTGGGATTTGAAACATGATCTGTTGGAGGAGCATATAAAAACGGAATAAGAGGCATGAAGCCTCTTTTCTTATAAAAAAGCGGCTTTGCCGCTAAAAGATATTTTTTCTCATGATGGTTTGTGTTTGATCGGGTCCGACGGAAATCATGACGACGGGAACGCCGGTTATTTTTTCAATCCTTTCGATGTAGTTTTGTGCATTTGCGGGCAAGTCGGAAAAACTTTTTGCCTGGGAGATGTCTTCCATCCAGCCAGGGAGTTCCTCATAAAGGGGTTTGCAGTCCTCAAAATCCCTGATCGAGGCAGGGATGGTGTGGATGATTTTGCCCCGGAGTTCATAGGCCGTGCAGATTTTCACCGTTTCCAGCCCGCTCAGGACATCCAGGAGCGTGACCGCGAGGCCCGTGAGGCCGCTCACCATGCGGCTGTAGCTTACGGCGACGCCGTCAAACCAACCGATTCTTCGCGGTCTGCCGGTGGAAGTCCCGTATTCATTGCCTTTTTCCCGGATGCATTCCGCAATCCCATCCTTGATTTCCGTGACGAAGGCACCCTCTCCCACGCGCGTGCCGTACGCCTTAACGACCCCCAGCACCTCGCTGATTTTATTGGGAGCGATGCCGCTTCCGGTTGCCGCACCGCCCGCGGAGCAGTTTGAAGAAGTGACATAGGGGTAGGTTCCGAAATCAATATCGAGGAGCGTTCCCTGCGCGCCTTCGAAGAGAATTTTCTTTCCGGAGGCAAGCGCTTCGTTGAGTTCGCCCACCGAATCAATGACGAAGGGTTTGATCCTTTCCGCGACCCCCAAATATTCCTCCATGAGTGCAGCGCCATCAATTTCCAAACCGTGGCTGGCGAGCCTTTGGCTGACTTCCGAAAGTGTTTTTGAAAAGAGTTTCGGGAAATGGGGAGCAATGAAATCCGCAAACCTAATCCCGGTGCGTGCGGCCTTGTCCGCATAGGCGGGGCCGATTCCCCTTTTGGTGGTGCCGATCTTTCCTGCGCCCAACTTTTCTTCGTTCAGGCCGTCAAGAAGGCGGTGGTAATCAAAGAGCACGTGGGCGCGGTCGCTGATGAATACGTTGTTATGGTACTCTTCTTTGAGAGAATCAATTTCCTCCAGAAACTTTTTGGGATTGATGACCATGCCGTTCCCGAGAATGTTTTTTGTTTCCGGGTTGAAGACGCCCGAAGGAAGCAAGTGGAGTTTGTGGGTTTTGTTTTGGAAACGGATGGTATGACCGGCGTTGTCTCCGCCCTGGAAGCGAACGACATAATCCGCCCGGTCGCTTAAGAAATGCGTTATTTTTCCTTTGCCTTCGTCACCCCATTGGGTTCCGAGGACGATGAGGGTTTTGTTCATGCTAATCTCCTAAATCCAATCTGTCATATATTTTATCAACATTTCTTAAATAATGTTCAAGGGAAAAACAGGATGCGATCTCTTCTTCCGTAAGATGCTGCGCCGCTTCGCTAGCTTTCAGAAGTTCTTCGAAATCAAGGTTTTCGGAAGCGGCTTTGAAGGCGATCCTTTGAACCATGTCATAACTGTCTTCGCGGGAAAGTCCCTTTCCGATCAGAGCGCTCACGACCCTTCCGGAAAATATCAGTTTTCCGGTGAGATTGATGTTTTCCAACATGCGTTTTTCGTTCACCTTTAAATTTTTCAGAACGCCGGCGTAGCGCTTAAGCATGTAATGCACGAGCGTCGTCGCCTCCTGGAACATGATTCTTTCTGCGGAAGAGTGGGAAATGTCGCGTTCGTGCCAAAGAATGTTGTTTTCGTAGGCTGCGGAAGCGAGGGCGCGGACGATGCGGCTCACCCCGCACATGTTTTCGCTCGCAATCGGGTTTTTTTTGTGGGGCATGGCGGAAGAGCCTTTTTGGGTTGGGGCGAAATGCTCTTCGACCTCCCCGATTTCCGTCCGGGAAAGGCTCCGCACTTCCGTCGCGATTTTTTCGATCAGGGAAGCAATCAAAGCCAGGGCATGGAAATAATGGACATGCCGATCGCGCGAAAGGACCTGGGTGGAGATGGGAGCGTTTCTGATGCCCAATTCCCTGCAGGCCTCCTCCTCAATTTCCGGATCCAGATTCGCAAAGTTTCCGACGGCACCGCTCAATTTTCCGACCTCGATAATCTCCCTTGCCCTGCGGAAATTCTCCAGGCATCTTTTACCCTCATCGTAGAAGCAGGCCAACTTCAGCCCGAAAGCCGTCACCTCCGCATGCATTCCGTGCGTTCTGCCGATGCAGGGGGTGCGTTTGTATGCAAGGGCTTTTTCTTTCAGGCAGGCAATGAATTCCACCAAAGACTTTTCGATGATTTCGTTTGCTTCTTTGAGCAGGCAGGCATTGGCGCTGTCGACGACGTCGGTCGAGGTGAGCCCGTAATGGACCCATTTCTTTTCGGGACCCAGTGTTTCGCTGATTTGCCTCGTGAAGGCGATGACGTCATGCCGCGTCACGGTTTCCAACTCCCTGATTCTCTCGGAATCGACTCTTGCCTTTTCCCTGACGGCCAGGTAATCCTCTTTCGGAAGCAGGCCCCTCTCGGCGCAGACCTTGAGGACCGCCAGTTCGATCCGGAGCCAGGTTTTGTATTTGTTTTCGTCGTTCCAGATTGCTTTCATTTCTTTTGTAGAATAGCGTTCGATCATTATATCACCACGTTGTTTATTATAACAGAATTTAGTCAATTAATAAAGGAGGAGATGATTTCCGTTAAAAATTTCGAAACAAGCAGGCCTGAATAATTGAAAAAGAGATTTTTCTGAAATCATCTGAAATGTGACTGTTCGCTGATCATTATGAATCCAAAGAAAAATGAGTATATAATATGTTTTCTTGACGCGGAATTGGTTTGGAGGGGGAATTAAATCATTTTCAAAACAGAAATTAATTGCTTTAATCGGAGATTTTGCTATAATGAATAGAGGAGGTCATTTATGGGCAAAAAATATATTCAGGAAAATGAAAAAGCAAAACGGGTCTTAAAAACAATCGGCTTCATCGCCCTGCCCCTTGGTGTCATTTTGGCAGGATCGGGGATTTTTGATGCCTTTCGAAGATTTGAAGCTTTTCCGCACCACCAGGGCGGATTCGGCTTTGTTTTTCGGATTTTCCTCGGTTTTGCTCTGGTTTTTGTCGGCATTTCTTGCCTGAGTTATGCCTATATGGGCAAGGTTGCGCGCTATACGGCGAGCGAAATCGCCCCTGTTAAGAAAGATACGGCCAATTATCTGATTGACGGAACCAAGGATGAGATTTCCGATCTGTTTCATAAAATCAAAGGGCAAACGATTGTCAATTGTCCTTACTGCGGAGATGAAAATGATCCCGATGCGATATATTGCGATTATTGCGGAAGAAAATTGAGAGTGACCTGCGACTGCGGAACGGAAAACCAGGCCGGGAGCAGGTATTGCAAAAAGTGCGGAAAGACGCTTTAACCGCAGTTTTTATATAAGGAGCTCCGAAATGCTAATTTTGATCGGCCCCAGTGCCAGCGGCAAAACCGAAGTCGCGAAGATTTTGATTTCCAAATATGGAATGCAAAGGTTGGTCACCTACACGACCAGGAAGATGAGGACGGGCGAAATTGGCGGCAGGGATTACCATTTCGTCACCGTCGAAGAATTCCTTAATTTATCGGAAAAAGGGGAATTCGTTGAGACCACCTTTTATAACGGCAACTATTACGGAAGCAGAAAAAAGGACATTACCCGAGACAAACTGGTGATTCTTGATCCGAACGGACTGCTTTGCTATGCGGAGAAACTCAAAGGCAAAATCACCTCCGTATTTTTGGAGGCTCCGAAGGAAGTCCGGAGATTAAGGATGATCCGCCGTGGCGACGACGCGGAACTGATCAAAATCAGGTTGGAAAAGGACGATGCGATTTTTCGGAGCGAGCAACTGCCCTTGGATTTCATCGTCAGAAATGAAGGCGTTGATTTATTGACGCTTGCAGAGAAAGTATACAATCTCTACCGCGAACATCAAGAAAAAATATAGCAAAAATGAGGAAAAACCCGCGGGGAGTGGTATAATAATTTCAGGAGGAAAATCCAATGAAAACAATCCTGAAGGTCATCATCAGACTTTTGATTGTGCTTGTTTTGTTAATAGTGATCCCCATCGGCACGCTCTATTTTATGATTTCGGATTCAAAAGATGAGGCTCCGACCGAATTGTATGCTGAGAACATCACGCTTCAAGGAGAAATCGACTCATTATTTTCCCGCTTTCTCGTAAACCGGGAGGGAGCGTTCTACCTCACCTTTTCTGAGGAAGAGTTGGATAAACTTGCTTTCGCTTTCATCCGCTCCATCAATTCCTCCTATTATGCGGGTTGCGGAAGCGATGAATGCAAGTACATCGTCAGTCAGGAAATTCCTGAAGAAGTTCCGCTCATAAGCGGGAAAAAAGTCCACCTGCGCCATCTTTACACGGAAGTGGGATCCGATAGGCTTGATGTGCACCTCACGGCCAGTGTACCTTTTTTGAAGACCAGCCTGAACATCGGGTTTAATTTTGAAAAAGAAAACGGAACCTATGTCTTTATGATCGACAACCTCGCGCTCGGAAAACTGAATGTCATGAGCGGTTTGGGGAAAAAGATTGCCCAACCCCTGCTATCGGGGATTGGCTTCAGCGAAGAAAGTATCAACCAATTCTTTGAAAAGCAAAATCTTCCCCTGGTATTTTCCATGGATGATTATTCCATTCGCTTTGAAAAAGAAGCTTTGGGAGATGTCATCATGAAATTCGTCAATGAGGAAAACAAACCGGAATCGAAGCTTTTCCGGGAAATGATTGCCATTTTAAGTTCCTCCGAAAATGATCTGCTTGATTTGGGCTTCTTTGATTTGGAAGACGAAAGCCATTTCGGATTTAAAATCGACCTGAATGAATTGAAGACCACTCCCGAGCAAGCGGAATTGCTTGCCGCGAAAAGGAGCCAGGCCGCGAAGGGTTTTGATGCGGATAGTTTTGTCACGAACAAGACGCAGACCTTCCTCATCGGTTCCTTGGCCTCCGCGGGAAGCGAGAAAATCACATTCACGAACCAGGATTTCAACCGCATCATCTACAGCCAAACCAACGGCTACTCCGAGTTTAAGTTTTCCATGCTTCCGGGGGAAGAGCCCAATTTCCGGATGACGGGGGTGTTTGTTGAATTTTCGCAGGATGCGGTCGATTTTCAGTTTGTCGTGGAAATCAACGGGGTGGAAGTTTTGATTATAGTGAGCGGTGCCGTCGAAAACAACGAAGGCGAAAGCGAACTGACAATCTCTTTGGACGAAGAAATGAGCATCGGCGGAATCAATGCAAAGTCGGAATTCCTTCTGGAGTTATTGAGTAGCCTGAACATCGCCGCGATTGGTTATGATTCCGAATCCGGGGAATTTAAGATCAACGTTGAAACCTTCAAGGAACTCATGGGAGTCGGCGGTCCCGAAACACCGTTGGAAATCGAAAAAATCAAGGCAGCATCCGGTGGCATTGAAGTTTATGTGCAATATACGGATCCCGAACTTGCTTCCCAAATCAGCCAAGCTAGAAAAGACGTGGAGGAATTGCTGAAGACGGATTTTGTTGACGAAAGCCAATTTGACACAAGCGATTCCGAGCAGGCAGAGTTGGTTCAGGAACTCTTGGACAGTCTGAATGAGATTTCGGAAACATTGAACGATCCGGAAGCGGAACTCGACAGCGAAACCACCGACAATTTGATCGCAATCGTCAATGGTTTGTCGGACGAAAACCAGCAGATATTATTGGACCAAATTTCGGAAAACGCAAACTCCAGCGATTTGGAAAACTTATATAAACTATTATTCGGAAACTAGAAAGGAAGTTGCATATGAAAGACAAAATTCTTGTAGAAACGTCCGCTAGGCATGTTCATGTCAGCGAGGAACATTTGCGGATTCTTTTCGGTGAAGACGCAAAACTGACTGTAAAAAAAGAGCTCTCCCAGCCCGGCCAGTTTGCTGCCGAGGAAAAAGTAACGCTCGTTGGTCCAAGAAGGAGCCAACCCAATGTTTCGATTTTGGGACCCTGCAGGGGAAGAACCCAGGTCGAAATTTCCGCTACCGACGCGCGGGCACTGGGGATTCCTGCTGTCATCCGCGAATCGGGTGACATCGTGGGCACGCCCGGATGCAAGATTGTCGGCCCTAAAGGAGAAGTCGAAATCAGCGAAGGCGTGATCGTCGCCAAAAGGCACATTCATCTGAATCTCCAGGAAGCCGAGGAATACGGCCTTAAAGACAGGGAAACCGTGATGGTCAAAATCGACACTCCCGAGCGCTCGCTTGTTTTTGATGATGTCGTCGTGCGCGTTCGCAAAGATTTTTCCGCGGCGATGCACATTGATACCGATGAGGCCAATGCCGGAAACATCGGTCCCGAAACCTACGGAACGATCATAAAAAAGCACTGAAAACGTGCTTTTTATTTTTGGCCACCGTTCTTGAAAAAAGAACGAATTTATTGTATAATAAATTTCTAGAAACGGAGTTGCATTATGGAAAATTTGATTGAAAAAGCCAAGAAAATTTTTCCCGGAGACGGCCATCGTTCTTTTTTCGCTCCGGGACGCATTAATTTGATAGGAGAACACATCGATTATAACGGCGGTTATGTCCTTCCCTGCGCTTTGGATCTCGGCACTTATGGCGTCGCCCAGGCAAGGGAAGATGATGTCGTTTCTTGTTATTCAGAGAATTTTCCGGAAATCGGAACCGTCAATTTTTCCCTATTAGACTTAAAATACCGCGCCGAGGATGATTGGGCGAATTTTGTAAAAGGGATGTGCA
The DNA here is from genome assembly GCA_001512995.1 of Acholeplasmatales bacterium DTU067. Taxonomy (GTDB): domain Bacteria; phylum Bacillota_I; class Bacilli_A; order ML615J-28; family CAG-698; genus DTU067. The sequence goes on along the minus strand of LFRY01000037.1, from coordinate 17,956 downwards.
AGGAACTCGGGGTGGAGCAGGGCTTTAACCTCTATGTCAGCGGGAACATCCCTAACGGCGCCGGGCTCTCTTCAAGCGCCTCCTTGGAGGTGTTGGTCGGCGTCGTCGTGAATAATTTGTTCGGATTGGGTTTTTCGGCGCTGGAAATCGTGAAAGCCGCGCATAGGGCCGAAAATGAGTTCATCGGCGTCAAATGCGGAATCATGGACCAATTCATCATCGGCATGGCCAGGGAAGAAAGCGGCATTCTCCTCAACACTTCCGATTTGGAGCATTATTTTGTAAAAATAGATTTGGGGGAACACATCCTCCTCATCGGCAATACGAACAAAAAACGCACACTCGCATCCTCGAAATATAACGAGAGGCGGGAGGAATGCGAAAAGGCTTTGCAAATCCTCCAGGGACGTTTCAAGATCAATGCTCTCTGCGACCTCACAAGCAAAGAACTTCCGGAATGCGAAGCCCTGTTGCAGGATGAAGTTCTCTTTAGGCGCGTGCGGCATGCAGTCACAGAAAACGAAAGGACGAAGGAGGCTTACCGCGCGCTTGAAAAAGGCGACCTGCGGGAGTTCGGGGCTTTGCTCAATGCCTCGCACGCTTCGCTCCGCGATGATTATGAAGTGACGGGACACGAACTCGACAGCATGCAGGAACTCTTTCTGAAACACGGCGCATTGGGGGCGCGCATGACCGGAGCAGGTTTCGGAGGCTGCGCGATCGCACTTGTGAAGGCGGATGCCGCGGAAACGATGATTGAAAAGGTGGGGCCCGAATACCAGGAAAGGACCGGGCTTGCTGCCGATTTCTATCTCGTTCGTGTCGGAAGCGGGGCGCGAGAGCTATGAGAATCAATGCTTTGATCAACGAACTCCTCGCCTATGCTTTGGAAAAAGGGATTCTGGAAGAGGCGGATTATGCTTATGCAACGAATCTCTTGATTGATTTCTTCGGAGAAAAAGGATTTACGAAGGAAGAAATCAAAGCCCGTGACCTGGACGCGATTCTGGACGATCTGACTGCCTATGCTTTGGAAAACGGCATCCTTGGGGAAGACGACATCGTCTCCAGGGACAATTTCAAAGCAAAAACGATCGATTTATTGATGGATCGCCCCAAAGAAGTCATCAGAAAATTCCATGCATTCTATAAAGAATCTCCGCGGAAGGCGACGGATTATCTGTATAAGCTTTCCAAGGATGTCAATTACATCCAAACAAAAAGAATCGCTCAGAACATCAAATGGAAGCATGGGGCTGAATACGGGACGATTGATCTCACCATCAATCTCTCCAAACCGGAAAAGGATCCGCGCCTGATCGCGCTCCAAAAAGGACAGAAATCGGGTTATCCGAAATGCCATCTCTGCCTGGAAAACGAGGGTTACCGCGGGCACATCGGCTATGACGGGAGAAGCAATCTCCGGATCATACCCCTAAACTTAAACAGCGAACCCTGGTTTTTCCAATATTCCCCTTATTCTTATTTCGAAGAGCATTCCATCGTTTTGAATAAAGAGCATGTGCCGATGGTCATCAACCGCGGAACTTTCATTAAGCTCGCGGATTTCCTCGACTATTTCCCGGAATATTTTGTCGGCTCCAATGCCGAACTGCCGATCGTCGGCGGTTCGATTCTGAACCACGAACATTACCAGTCGGGAAGATACCGTTTCCCGATTGAGGATGCGGAAGCGGAATTCTTCAGGAAGGCCGGAGACGTCGAAGTTTACGCATTGCGCTGGCCCCTGAGCACCGTACGGATTAAGTCCAGGAACAGGGAAAGCCTGATTGATTATGCCGCCCACATCTTGGATGCCTGGAGGGAGTACGAAAACAAGGACCTTTTGATCGTCAATTCAAAAGAGGAACCTCACAACACGATCACTCCGATTTCCCGTAAAGAAGAAGAATTCTATGTTTTCGATCTGATCCTAAGAAACAATCACACGACCGAAGACCGGCCTGACGGCGTTTTCCATCCCCGGCAGGCATTCCACCACATCAAGAAGGAAAACATCGGTTTGATCGAAGCGATGGGTTTGGGAATTCTTCCCGGACGGTTGAAAACCGAATTTGATTTGATTGGCAGATTCCTCTCGGGCGATGAGGAAGCGGGCCGGGATGAAAGGCTGAAAAAACACTGGCATTGGGTTGAAAGAATAAAGGACAGATACAATCCGGAAACAGATGCCGCTGGTTTTGTCTTGGAAGAAGCGGGAAAGGTCTTTTCCGAAGTTTTGAAAGATGCCGGCGTCTTTAAGATGGATGAGGAAGGACAGCAAGCGTTCAGAGAATTTTTGAAGTCATTATGAGGACGGAAACCTTATGAAAAAAGCACTGAATATACTCTTAATATTACTAGGATTCTTTTTCTTCTTTGGCTGCGATGAGCATGCCATACCGGAAGACGCAAACACCGTCAACCTTTTTACAATCAACGACACCCACGGAGCATTTGTTTCCGACGATTACCCCGGCATGGAGAATGTCGCTTCCGTCATCAAAAAGCTGGAAACAAACTACGGGAGATTCATAAAGATAGCAAACGGGGACATTTTTCAAGGCTCCTATGTTTCCAACATCCATTTCGGATTGCCCTTGGTCGAGGCATTGAATTTGCTTGAATTTGATTGTTTCGTCATCGGTAATCACGAATTTGATTGGGGACTTGACAAAATCGCACAGTATAAGGACGGAAATCCCGACAATGGGGAAGCGAATTTTCCCTTCCTCGCTGCGAACATAGTTTACAAGGAAACAGGGGAAAGGATTCCCTGGACCGAGGATTACGCGATTATAGAAAACAATGGTTATCGGGTGGGGATTATCGGCATCATCGGTTCTGGTTTGAAAAATTCGATTGCGAGCGCAATGGTCGCGGATTATGAATTCCTTGATACGAAGCCGATCGTTGAGGAACTTGCATATGAACTGAGAAACGAAGAAAACTGTGACGCGGTCGTGGTCGCCGCGCACGATTATCAGAATTTTGAAATCAGATACTTCGCGAACCTGCCCCATGAGAGCCGAATTGACGCGATCATCACGGGACACACCCATCGGCTGGTGGCGGACGCAGAAGAGCGCGATGACGGCTACTCCGTTCCCGTCATCCAATGTGATGATAAAAACGAAAGCGTCGGCGCCGTCATCATCGAAATGGATGAGGCAAAAAACCCCGTCAACGCAAAAATCATTCATGAAAGACCCTCCGATTACCACGGAGACAAAAGAATATCCGCCCTCTTAGATAAATACCGTGCTGACATTGAAGAAGGAAACAGAAGCATCGGCTACACTCCTGAATATTTATCGGAAGGAAGAATCGGACGGGAAACCGCGAAAGCCATGCACGAAAAATACGGCGTTGATGTCGCGTTCATCAACACCGGCGGCGTGCGGGAATCATTGAAAACCGGACCCATCAGAATTAAAGATGTTTTCGAAGTCTATCCCTTCGATAACAGGGTGGTGCTCACTGAAGTTTCCGGTTCCCAACTCACCGGATTGGCAAGTCAGAGCGGCTATCTTTATGCCCATCCTGCTTTCAGTTCCCTTGAAATCGACAGCAACAAAACCTATCGGATTGCAACGATTGACTATGTCTATACCGGATCGAGATATCGACCTTATTTCAGAAACACCATTCGCGAAGACAGGGAACTGATGCGTAACGTGTTCATAGAATACATCGAAGATTTTTACCAAAAGTAATTCCGGAACGGGGTAAAAATTTATTGACAATCGCCGGGGAGATTGTTAAAATGGGAGAAAGAGAAAAAGGAGGTAATGAGAATGGGGAAATATTGTTCTAATTGCGGAAGGGAGCTTCAGGAGGATTCGGATGTTTGCCTCTCCTGCGGGAAACTTGTAAGGGAAGTCAGCCCGACCTATTACACACCACAGAGCCAGAGCAACCAGGGAAAAGCATTGTCTACGATTTCCGTGGTTTTTGGGGCATTGGGTTTTTGGCCTTTGATTATCATCGGCTCGATTGTTGGCCTGGTCACGAGCATTATCGGACTCAGTGATGACGCCAATAGATTCAAGGAACGCTCCAAGATTGGATTGGGTTTGTCCATAGGCTCATTGGCATTTTGGCTCATATTAATGGTCATCGGAAGACTGAGTTATTTTTTTTAACCAGTTTCCCTGCAAATCGATTTGTTTTTAGTTCATCTTGTAAGAACCAAGAATGCCCTATTTAGGGCTTTTTTTATTAGAAAATTCCTTGCATTTTTCGAATATTTTTAGTATAATAATATAGCACTGATATGCACCCTTAGCTCAGTTGGTAGAGCAATTGACTCTTAATCAATGGGTCTGGGGTTCGAGTCCCCAAGGGTGTACCATTTTAGAATCTTTTTTTATTTCCCCTAATAACATCCCCTCCCTATATAATTAAAGCAGAAGAGGTTGACAATCTCTTCTGCTTTTTTATTGATAACTTATTGCATGGAAACTAAGGCAGGAGGCAATGGCCTTTATGGGTTTAGAACGTTCTGCCTTTTTCTTAAAAAATTAATGCCATTTTTCTTATTGTTGTATGCGTTTCCATGATATGTTATAATAAAATCACTAAAAAATTTATGGGGGAAGCATACAATGGAATCAAAACTATCGAAAAAAGAAACTTGGTTTTTTGCTTTAGGAGATCTATATGGAGGGGGCGGTCAGACAATAATTTCGGTTATATATCTGATCTTTTTGACAGATATAATCGGAGTTGATCCGGCTATTGCTGGGACCGTCATTTTTATTTCTAAAGCATGGGATGCAATCAATGACCCATTAATGGGGACAATTTCTGACAATACACGAACAAGAATTGGCAGAAGAAGACCATATATTTTAATTGGTGGTATTCTTCTCCTTCCTGCTTTGGCACTTCTCTGGCTTCCCATCAATGCTGAAAGTGATTTTTGGAAGACAGTTTATGTTCTGTTGACTTATTTATTTTATTTCTCGGTAAATACTTTGATTATGGTGCCATATAGCTCCATGAGCGCAGAAGTTGCAACTGATTTCCATGATAGAAATAAGATTAACACATTACGGTTGGTTCTTTCATTGATTTCTACTGCTATTTGTTCATTGGTGCCTTCATTATTATTTGAAATGGTTACTGATAACAAATTGGATTATCTAACGTTTTATTTCATTTTAGTATTTGTTTTTGGAATAGTATTTGCGGTTCCACATATTTTAATTGGGTTGTTTGTAAAAGAGAGGGTGAAAGCGGAGGGGGAAAAGAAAAAACTGTCTTTAAAAGAATTTGTTTCTCCTCTGAAGGTTAAATCATTTCGGAAATTGGTTTATTTATATATTTGTCAAGCCATAACTTTGGATATTGCATCAGCGGTAATTATTTATTATAGAAAATATGTGGTTGACATCTCTTCGACAGTCTTTTTAGGTATCTTCTTAGGTGTACAATTAATTATGTTTGCACCGATTTATCATCTGATAAAAACGAAATCGAAAACAAAAATATATCGATTTGGCTTACCGCTTACAATTCTTGCTGCAATTGGAATTGCTTTTTATCCACAGGGCGCTCCCGTATTACCCCTTTATATTTTTACTGGATTAACGGCATTGGGATTTGCCGGAGCACAATCAACACCTTGGTTGATGTTCCCCGATGTTGTCGACATTGTGACTTTGGCGCGAGAAGGAAGGAAAACCGGGACATGTTCCGGGATTATGACTTTCATTCGCACGGCATCATCTGCTTTTGCTATTTTCCTCATAGGTTTGGCACTTCAGTTTACAGGTTATATTAATCCAACCGATGCCAATCCCAATCCAACTCAACCAGCTTCCGCTATCTTCGGGATTCGTTTTATTCTGCTTTTTGGATTTTCCATATTGATGCTTGTGGCTTTCTTTATTTCAAAGCGCCTTCGCTTAAGTCCAGCTTTAAGTAATGACATAAAAAGGCTAAATGAAAAATTGGACGAAGGAATGGAACTTGATGTTGAAGAGGCGGAAAAATATTTACAGATAAAGAAGGAGTTCATCTGATGAATTTGGACATTCCAATGTCAATTAAGATGAATTATAAATGTTTTCCTGGAATTAAAGACTTGGATTCGGGGAAGAAAATTGAAGAAAACCAGATTATTGAAATATTGGAGTATATTAATAACAGATATGACTGCGCAGATTTTCGGATGATCCCTATTCTGAGGACGCTTTATGCATATTCTACCTTGTTGACGGAAGCGACATTAAAAGAAATCGAAAAAACTGTTCTGGGCTTTAAATACTGGATGGACGAGCCCGGAGAAGATAGCATGTGCTATTGGAGCGAAAACCATCAACTCATTTTCGGAACCATCGAATTATTGGCAGGTCAGTTTTACTCTGATAAAGTTTTTTATAACCTTCCCATTACTGGTAGAGAAAGAATGGAGCGTGCGAAAAAACGCCTCCTTGATTGGTTTAAGTATCGATATAAATACGGTTTTATTGAATGGCATTCTAATACCTATTATGAAGAAGATGTTGCTCCTTTAAGCCTTTTGATTGATTTTTCAGAGGATGAAGAAATTAGGGTTAAAGCATCAATGCTCATGGATTTGGTTTTGTTCGATATGGCCGTCAATAATTATCAAGGGTATTTTGTTGCAACAAGCGGAAGATGCTACGAAGAACAAAAAAAAGACCCGAATCGCCAGGATGTTTTGGATATTATGAAGAAAGCTTTTGGGATTGGACCGGTAAGGGAATATGATTATACAAGGCTTTCTGCGGAATTTGTTTTGAATAAGAAATACCGGGTTCCAGAAGTTTTAATTGATATTGCCAGAAGCAAAGAAAAATTTATTCTTAAAGAGTCGCTCGGTTTGGATTTATCAGAAGTAAGAGAAAAAATAGATCCAGAAAATAAAATCGAAACTGTTGGTCTTTATTACTGGGCAATGGAAGCTTTTACAAACCCCCAATCAATTACCATGACGATGGAGATGTTTAGAAATTGGAACCTAAAATCTAATATATTTCTGAAGGATTTAAAGATTGTTGACATACCTTTCTTAAGAAAATTAAATCTCCTGCCCTTTTTGGTAAAAATTCTAAATTCGGCTACCCAGGGCATTGCCATCCAAAGAGCAAACACTTATACCTTGCGTAGTAAAGATTATTTCTTATCAACAGCGCAACTCTATCATCCCAGGGAATTTGGGGATCAACAGCACATCAGTCAAGCAACCCTGGGGGATGGAATCACCGTATTTACAACCCATCCCGGAAAAGCCTTCTTCAGCGACAATGCCCGGAATTTTTCCCCTAGCTATTGGGTTGGAAATGGGATTAATCCCTATGCCGCCCAGTATGAAAATACAGTATTGCTTTACTATGATTTGACACCGAGGAAAGGTTTTCTTGAAGGAAAAAGGCTCAATTTCACGCATTTATATTTTCCGGAAGCAAAATTTGATAGGGTGTATTTCGGGGAGGATTACTTGTTCGGAATTTCAGGAAGAAGTATGATCGGAATTAAGAGCCTGAAAAAAATAAAGAAGATTAACGAAGAAGAATGGATTCAGGAAGGAAAGAAAACAGCTTGGGCAATCACTGTTATGAGTACTGATGAAACAAATTTTGAATTCTTTCATAAATCAATTCAAAATTCAAAAATTGAGTTGGGTAGAAAAAGCATAAAGTATGAATTGGTACACGATTTAGAAATCCTGTTTAAAAAGAAGATATTTATAGTTGATGGCAAAGTTGAAAATACAAATTATAAACGCTATGAACTTCCCTTTGTTCAAGCAGAAGCAACGACTGGGGAATATCATTTTAAATATGGAGATAAGTATTTATTCTTGAATTATGATGAGGGAGCAAGAAAATATGGATAAGTTTAAAAAAGTCCTGGATTTAGTTAGAGATTATAGGGAACACAATTCCCCGAAAATGAAATGGATGTGGGGAGAGGCCTTATTAGGTTATGCGATGCTCATGCTTGATGAATTTTTTGGAACCAAAGAAAACCTTCCCTTCCTGGTGGAATATTCGGAATATTATTTAAAAAACCGTCCCAAAATAGACCATGCGGATCGACTTGCGCCAATTCTGATTACTTATTTGACTGATAAAATGGCGGGAACTGAACGCTATTTGGAACTTACTAATGAGGGAATAAATTATATATTGAATGAACCACGGATTTTGGAAGATGCGGTCAACCATCTTGGGCATACTTTCGTTGGAAAGTTCTATCCAAAATCAATTTGGGTAGATAGTTTAGTGATGTTTGCTCTCTTTCCGGCTTTATATGGGAGGCTTGAAGGGGATGATGCCCTGATGCAAATCGCAAGGAAGCAACCCCATATCTATGAGAAATATTTATTTGATGAAGAAATCGGCCTTTGGTACCATTCTTACTGGGTAAAAAGAGGTAAACCCCATCCCCGGAAGAATTTATTTTGGGGGCGTGGAAATGGATGGGTAATGGTTGCCCTCCCTTCAATTTTGGATTATCTTGGGGACTCTCCAGAAAGAGAAGAAATTCTTTCTTGTTTTCAAAGAACCGCAGAAGCGATTGTAAAGACACAACAAGAGAATGGGATGTTTAGGACCTTGCTCATGCTGCCTTCTTATGAAGAGACTTCTGGAACTGCTCTAATTGCAGCCGGTTTGATTCATGGTGTCAATCATGGTTATTTGGATCAAAAATACCTGGATGCTGGCATAAAAGCTTATGAAGCAGCAGTTTCAAAAATTAAATATAAAAATGGTAAGTTAGTTTTGACGGATATCAGCGCTCCGACCATACCGCTTCATATTTTTCCGAAATTAGGTTATACATTAATACCAAAGAATGACAATTGGAGTTATGGTATTGCTGCTTTGATATTTGCTGCAATTGCCTATGAAAAAATAGGAAAAGAAAAAAGAATACCTTGGCTGGTGTAAAGTATGAGCGAATTAATAAAAACCGAAAAACTGAAACAAGATGTGCTTTCGGAACTTGTAAAAAGGTTACTTTCTGGAGAAAACTTAAAAGAGTTTTTCTTAGGTAACGAAGAGGTTATTAAAAACATCACTCCTTTTGATGTGTTTTCGATTTCTTTCCTTCAAGAAGAAGCTAATTTGGAGCCGGAAAGAATCAAAGAGATTGCCGGAAAACTAATGAATCTCCTCCATCGTAGCCTGAAACTATACCCTTGGGATAAAGGGAAAACCTTGCCATTAATAAAGCTTTTATTGGAAGAAGGAGAGGCAATAAGAAATAAGTTTTCGGAATTTAAAGATTTGATTAAGAATCCAGAAAAGTATCCAAAGGAAGAATTTGTAAAATATCTTTTAAAATTTAAAGAGTTGGAAAAGCGATTCTTAAAAATGCAGTATCTCATTTTTCCAAAACTAGAAAAGAAAAACATTAATCCTAAACCCTTGCAGATTATGTGGAGTCTTCATGATGATGCGAAAGCGAAACTAACCATTCTCCAAGAAAAATTTGAAAACGATGCTCCTGATTTAAATCAAGAAATCGGAAAATTTTTCTTTCTGGTTTATGGCATTTTGGAAAAAGAAGAACTATTGGTGCTTCCGCTCGCATCCCGGGTATTGGATAAAGACGATTGGAAGGATTTGTATAATGAAGCAGCAGAAATTGGGTTTTCATTTTTAGAAGTAAAATCTGAAAAAAAAGCAGAAGCAAGTATTAAAAGCGAAGACGGGAACTTATTATTCGCATCAAAAACTGGGGGAATGACGCTTGCTGAGTTGCTTATGGTTTTGAATCGCCTTCCAGTAGACATTACATTTGTGGATGAGAACAATAGGGTTAAATATTTCAATGATTCTCCTGAGAGGATTTTTCCGAGGACGGCCGCGGTCATCGGTAGGGATGTGAAAAACTGCCATCCTCCAAAGAGCGTGCATGTTGTAGAAGAAATCATATCTGAGTTCAGAAAAGGAAACAAGGATGTGGCGAAGTTTTGGTTTGAGACGCGGGGGCGCTTCCTGGTCGTAAATTATTATGCCCTGAGGAACGAAAAAGGCGAATACAAAGGAATTTTGGAAGTGAGCCAGGACGTTACGGAAATCAGAAAATTAGAGGGTGAAAGGAAACTTTTACATTGGGAATGAAAGAGCTTCTGCTCTTTTTTTCTAATCATTTCCTTTGACAAACCACCAACATTGGCATATAATATACTATATGAATAATTGTTCATATATAGAAAGAGGGATAGAATGAAAAAAGTTTCGATCCTTGACGAAGAAACACTGTTTGCCGTTTCGGAGATTTTCAAAGCCTTGGGGGATCCGACGCGGATCAAGATTCTCTCGTTGCTCTGCGAAGGGGAACGCACCGTCAACGAAATTTCGGAAGAAGTGGGTTTGACGCAATCTGCCATCTCCCATCAACTCAGGATATTGAAGACCCTGAGGCTTGTAAAATACAGAAGAGAAAAAACGAGCTTGCATTATTCGATCAACGACGAACATGTCGTGAATTTGTTGATGCAGACGATCGAGCATGCAAGGCATCATTGAACGGAGGAAGATTATGGATAGGCACCATGCGAATAAGAAAACATTGCTGATATCGTTTCTGATCATCGGGATATATATGGTTGTGGAAGCGGTGGGGGGGATACTAACCAACAGCCTCGCATTGCTTTCCGATGCGACACATATGCTTTCAGATTCCCTTTCCTTGGGAATCGCTTTGCTCGCATTTATCGTAAGCGCCAGGGAAGCAAATAAGAAAAGAACTTACGGAAACAAACGCTTTGAAATACTGGCGGCGCTCATCAACGGAATCCTCCTCATCGGTCTGGCCGGATACATCTTCATTGAAGCTGTTGAGAGAATAAAAAATCCGCCGGCAATCAAAATCGGCGGGATGCTTGCCATCAGCATCATCGGGCTTTTGGTGAATGTTTTGGTGGCATACATCATGCACAGAGGCGGAGATGTGGAAGAAAACCTCAACATGCGGGGGGCTTTCCTCCATGTTCTGAGCGACATGTTTGGCTCAATCGGAGCAATACTGGCTGCGGTTCTGATGCTGCTCTTCGGCTGGGCTTGGGCGGATCCCGCCGCCAGCCTCATCGTTGCTTTCTTGGTTTTGCGAAGCGGCATCCGTCTCTCCAGGGATGCGGTTCATGTGTTGATGGAGGGCGCTCCCAAAAACCTTGAGGGGGAGAAGATTGTCGCCGCGATAGTGAGCGAAGAGAAAATCAAGTCCGTCCATGATTTCCATCTCTGGACGATTACGAGCGGACTCCATGCACTCACCTGCCACGCCGTGGTTTCGGAAGAGATGGATTTTCGGGAAGCAGGGGGAATTTTAAAAAGAATAAACCATGCCCTCAGGAAGTTTGGAATCAAACATGCGACAATCCAATTGGAAACAGAGCATCATTGCCGGGAAGCTTCGCTTTTCTGCGGCTCTTTAGCATCGTCAGGTTGCAAGGAGGGGACATAGAAGAAATTGAAGCATTGGCGGCGGAGATTATTTCCTCCTGGGAAAAAAATGAAGATTTCGAAAATGGAATAATCGCATACACGAATGAGTCCCATAACGGTTTTTCCGTGCTTGCGAGAAAAGAAAAGGATATATCCTCGATTTGGTATTGAGAAATAACCGGACGAGCACGGAATATCCCGACGGTATTTTCCATGCCCATTCGGAATACCATTTAAGCGAAGGGATCGGTTTGATCGAAGCGAGCGGCTTTTTCGTTCTGCCCCCGCGCCTGAAGCGTCAACTTGGCTTTGTGGAAGCTGTGCTCACGGGCGAGATTGCAAATCCTGGTTTCGAGGGTGATTTGAAAGCCTTTCGGGCGCTGCCATCTTCCCTCGCCCGTTTCGAAATATGTTGGTCACGGCAGACAAAGAGGCAAAAAAGAAGTTGCGCGGATCTGTGAGAAAATATTGGAAAACATCGCCGTTTTCAAAGATACGGAAACAGGCAGGCGCGGATTCATGCGCTTTTTGGAAAGCATAGGATTGAAAGAGGTGTGCAAATGAAGAAAATCTTGGTCACCGGAGGAGCTGGTTACATCGGCTCCCACACGGTCTTGGAACTTTTGGAAAGGGGCCATCAGGTCGTCGTCCTTGACAATCTTTCCAATTCCTCGGAAGAGAGTTTACGGAGGGTCGAGAAAATCTCCGGAAAAAGCATCGCTTTTTATGTGGGCGATCTCCGCGACGAGGAACTCCTCGATGAAATCTTCGGGAATAACGAAATCGAAAGCGTGATCCATTTCGCGGGCTTGAAGGCGGTGGGCGAAAGCGTCAGCATGCCCCTTGAATACTATCACAACAATGTGGGCGGCACTTTGGCGCTGCTCAGGGCAATGGGACGCGCGGGCGTGAAAAGCATCATCTTTTCCTCTTCCGCAACCGTCTACGGCGAGCCTGAGAGGCTTCCGCTCGATGAAGATTGCCGGCTTTCTGTAACCAATCCCTACGGCGCGACGAAACTGATAATCGAAAACATTCTGAAAGATCTCCACCGTTCTGACAATGAATGGAACGTCACCATTTTAAGATATTTCAATCCCGTCGGTGCCCATGAAAGCGGGCTGATCGGGGAAGACCCGAACGGGATTCCCAACAATTTGGTTCCCTTCATCGCCCAGGTTGCCGTCGGAAAGCTTCCGGAAATCAGAGTCTTTGGGGACGATTTCGACACACCTGACGGTACCGGGGTCCGCGATTACATCCATGTCGTTGATTTGGCTTTGGGGCACATTAAGGCCTTGGAGAGGTCGAAGGAGCCGGGCGTGAAGATTTATAATCTCGGCACGGGCAGTGGTTTTAGCGTGTTGGAAATGATCCGCGCTTTTGAGAAAGCCTGCGGGAAGGAACTGCCTTATAGAGTCGTCGAAAGGCGCCCCGGGGACATCGGTGCCTGCTACGCCGATCCAAGCAAAGCGGAAAGGGAACTAGGCTGGAAAGCGGAGCGGGGAATCGACGAAATGTGCGCTTCGCACTGGAAATGGCAGAGCATGAATCCGCAGGGTTACGGAGGCTGAAATGGAAAGAAAGGTTAGATTGGCAATGATTGGCTGTGGTCTCAGGGGCATGGCGCTCTTGCACACATACTTTTCCGGACGTGGACATCAGCGCCGTTTCCAATCTCTTACAGGACAGGATGGAGATCGTCGTCCATTGTCTATAATATAATGTTTTACGAAAAATTCTTTTATAAATATTTATGAAACTTTATTTCATTAATGCGAAAACGTTTAATTATATGCGAAAGGAGAAGTGCATGAAAAAGAAATGCTTTTTAGTTTTGACTTTCTTGCTGCTGTTTGGCATTGTCGGATGTGGTCAGAAATTCTCCGTATCTTTCAAAACCGACATGCCGAAAGAGATTGCTTTCGATACCCCCCTTGGATGTCGGAGCTTATCTTGTACTAGAGGATGGGGTGAGCTATGAAATTAGAGCAGAATATCGGGTCGACGGCGAAACTATTATGAGGTTGTTGATTTCGTTTTCACGCCGACAGAGTTTGGTGAAGTGACAGTCACTGTCGTAGCTAAGAAAGACAAAGCAGAAGCTGAAGGCACGGCCAAACTCATTGTGATTGACAGACCCCCGGTAATAAAGAGCGTTCCTCAGAATCTTGTCCATCGCTTGCATGACACCATTGATTTGTCAAAAGTTGAGATTGAAATTGAGTCAAAAAGCGCACCCACTTTGGTTTGGAAGAGCGTCAAGACTCCATCGGCGGAAGTTGAGTTGGACGCCGAAACATATGAATTTCAAGAAATCGGGACTCATGAATTTGTTTTCAAAGTAATCAACTTGGGCGGAACCGCTTCCGGAAAACTCATTGTGACCGTAACGGAATCGGATTTGACTGTTTCCTTAAAGGATGATGAGGGCAACGCAGTTGAGGTTGTGGACAATTCCGCCCTGCTTTTTCCCGGAACTTATGTTGTAACAATCACTGCTGATGGCGGCTTCGGAATAGTGAAAACATTTTTATATTACGCGTAATTGAAAAAGCAAGAATAATTTGTATAATAGAACATAAATATGAACAAAGACTGTGAAGAGAAGAGTAGCCAAAGGATGCATTCACAGAGAGTTCCGTTAGGTGAGAGGGAACAATGCTTAATTTGGTGAAGATGGCCTCGGAGTCGCTTGGTCGAGCCTATGGTTAGATCAAGACGTGTGCGCACGTTACAGCGCTAGAGTATGATCGTACTCGAAGAGGTTGCAATGGCGACGTTGCGGCGAAAAAAGGTGGTACCGCGGGAAATTGTCTCGCCCTTTTGCAGGGGCGGGATTTTTTTGTTTTCGGAGGTGAACATGGTCAGAATTGAAAATGTGTCGAAAACATTCGTGCAGACCGACAGGGAAAATTTACATGCGCTCGTGGATGTTTCCTTGGAAATCGAAAAGAACAGTATTTTCGGAATCATCGGCATGAGCGGCGCCGGCAAATCGACGCTTCTCCGCGCTCTCGTCGGCCTCGAAAAGGTGGACTGCGGAAGGATTTATGTCGACGGGGTCGAAATCACCAGTCTCAGGGGCGCGGAATTGAGGAATTATTTAAAGAATGTGGGCGTCGTGTTCCAGGGCTACAATCTCCTTTATCAGCGCAATGCGGAAAGGAACATTGCCTTTCCGTTGGAAATCAGCTGCTGGGATAAAAAAAGAATCAAAGCGCGGGTCGAGTATTTGCTTGAAGTCACCGGCCTCAAAGGGAAAGAAAAAGCCTACCCAGCCCAACTTTCCGGAGGCCAAAAGCAGAGAGTTGCAATCGCGCGGGCTTTGGCCCTGAATCCCAAGCTTTTGTTGCTGGATGAGATTACGAGCGCGCTCGATCCGAAAACGACGAAGCAGATCCTGAAACTCTTGCTTGAAATCAAGGATACATTTGAAGTGACGATGATTCTGATCACGCATGAGATCGGCGTCGTGGCTTCCGTCTGCGACGAGGTCGCGGTGCTTGATTACGGTAGGGTTGTGGAAAGGGGGAGGGCAAAGGAGGTTTTGGAAAACCCGAGGAGTGAGATCACGAGAATGCTGCTCGGAAAGGGGGGATTGGATGCTTAGGGATTTGTGGGAATTATTTGCGAGAACGGGGATGTTTAAGGGGACGCTTGAGACCCTTTACATGGTTTTTTTCTCCACGCTCTTCGCTTACCTCATCGGCGTCCCGCTCGGGGTTCTGGTCGTCGTGACCGACAAGGAAGGCATCAAACCCAACCGCATTCTCAATTTATTGCTCGGAACAATCATCAATCTCTTCCGTTCGATCCCGTTCTTGATTCTCCTTGTGCTCCTGATTCCCTTCACGCGCCTGGTGGTTGGGACATCGATCGGTTCAACCGCCATGCTCGTGCCCCTCACTTTCGCTTCGACGGTCTTCGTCGCCAGACTGGTGGAGACGGCATTGAAAGAAGTGGACCGGGGAGTGATTGAGCAAGCGCTGGTTTCGGGAGCGACGCCCGCGCAGATCGTTTTCAAAGTGTATCTGGCGGAAGCGACCCCGGCTTTGATCAGGGGGCTTGCGATCACGGGCATCAATCTGATTGGCTATTCCGCAATGGCGGGAGCGGTCGCCGGCGGGGGGCTGGGCGACATC
>LFRY01000037.1:0-2348 GCA_001512995.1 Acholeplasmatales bacterium DTU067 | reverse complement strand
TATTGATCGTGCAGGCGATCCAGTTCGTTTTTGACAGAATCGCCCGCAGAGTCGACAAAAAAAGATTATAGGAGGTAAGGGATGAAAAAACATATTGCTTTGTTTATTGGAATCTTGTTCTTGCTGCTTTCCGGCTGCGCCGAAAAAAACAGCATTGATGACAAGCGGATCGTCGTCGCGGCTTCGCAGACGCCGCATGCGGAAATCTTGGAACAGGCACGGGCCTACATCGAATCCAAGGGCTATGAGTTTGAAATCCGCGTATTCAGCGACTATGTTCTTCCCAACGAAGCGACCGTGAGCGGGGAAATTGACGCCAACTTCTTCCAGCACCTTCCCTATCTGGAGGATTATAACAAAAACAATAAAACCAATTTGGTCTCGGTTCTGAAAGTCCATTATGAGCCCCTGGGCCTGTACCAGGGAAGAAGAAAAAGCCTCGATGATTTACAAAACGCTAAAATTGCAATCGCGAACGACAATTCCAACGGAGCAAGAGGATTGCTTCTGCTTCAGGAACAGAACATCATCAAGCTCGACGAAAGCAAGGGTGTTAATGTTAGCGTGGGAGATGTTGTTGAAAACCCGTACAATGTGGAAATCATCGAACTTGAGGCGGCAGTGATCCCCTCACAACTGGCGGATGTCGATTTCGCGGTCATCAACGGCAATTACGCCCTGGAAGCGCAAGTTCCGCAGAGCAAGCTGCTTGCGAGCGAAAAAAGCGATTCTCTCGCCGCGCAGACCTATGCCAACATCATTGCGGTCAGAGCGGAAAACAAAGACAAGGAGGCGATCAAGGTTTTGGTGGAAGCACTGAGCCAGCCGAACATCGCCGAATTCATCAATGACAACTATCTGGGAGCCGTCGTTCCCCTCGTGGATCATGATTGAAGAATTTGCCTGAACCCGAATAAAGTTGACATTAAAGAGGATGTTTTGTAAAATATAAGAAATGATTGGGAGAGTTAGAGAAAAGGGTTTATGAGAAGGAAAGGGAATGTCAGGCTGATAGACATCGCCAGGGAAGTGGGATGCACTGTCAACACAGTTTCGCGTGCCCTCCGCAACAAAGACGACATCAGCGAAAAAACGAAGAAAAAAGTGAGGGAGGTTGCGAATAGATTGGGGTACATCCCCAATTCGATCGCCAGCAGTTTGCGAAGCGGCCTTTCTTACACTGTTGCGATCATCTTTGAAAATTTAATAAATCCTTACTACATGATCATGACCGACAAACTGCATCGGCGTCTCGAGGAACTTGGCTATGCGACTTTGATATTTGCCGTTCATGATTATACTTTTAAATCCGAAGCGCTCAGTCCGATTATCTCCCGAAAAGTTGACGGCCTCATCACCTTTTTGGAACCGACCGAAGAAACGATTGCTTTGTGCGCCAAAAACAACATTGCATCTCTGCTTTTGGGAAGAAAGAATACCAAATTGAGAATTGATTCAATCGCCACTGACGATTACAGCGGCGGTTTCAAAGCCGGAGAACTTTTGATTGCCAGGGGCGTCAAAAATGTCGGTTACATCGGCGCTCCGGAAGCCATCGAATGTTCCGTGAGAAGGCAGAGGGGTCTGAGGGACGCGTTTTTGAAACACGGTCTTCCCTATGACGAAGATAATGTCAGGTACATGAACGGCAATGACCTCAAAAAGGAAATCGAAGCCCTGCTTGAAAACGGCGCGAACGGCATTTTCTTTTTCAATGATGTCATGGCTTATGAAGGCATCAGATATTTGAACTCCAAAAATATACGCATTCCCGAAGACATTAAAATCGTCGGTTATGACGACATCGCCCATGATTTTCCGGTCCCGATCTCATTGGCGACGGTTTCCTCAGACAAGGATCGGATCGTCAACACCGCCGTTGACATCCTTTATAAAAAAATGCGCGGACTAGACTGCAAAAACGATATCAAAATCATTGACTTCGATGTCAATATAAAAGAAGGTTCAACCGTTTGAACCGTGCTTTTCTGAAAACGAGCCTTATCGGGTTCGTTTTTAATTTTAAAATCCTAGGCTTATACCCTTGATTTTTTTTAGGAAATCTTGTATAATATCTTAGGTTTGAAAAATAGAATTAAATACAGGCGCCTATAGTAAAATGGATATTATGAGGGACTCCGAAGCCCTAGTTGCAGGTTCGATTCCTGCTAGGCGCGCCATTTTTTTCCATTTTTTATTATTAAGTACGAATCGGGATGTAGCTCAGCTTGGTTAGAGCGCTTGCTTCGGGAGCAAGAGGTCGTGCGTTCAAATCGCATTATCCCGACCATTTTTTTTATTTTGAATTAAAATAATGTTTTAAATGACATTTAAATATAAAAACTTCT
>LFRY01000062.1 GCA_001512995.1 Acholeplasmatales bacterium DTU067 | reverse complement strand
CAATCGAAGCCCAACTTTCTATATAAACGGATGGCTGCTTCGTTCCTCGCCGCCGCTTCCACATAGATGCACGGCGAATACTCCCGCACAATCGCTTCCGCTAGCCCAACGGCAAGGCTTCCGATGCCCCGGCCTTGCCAATCCGGCAGCACGAAAATATCCTCCAACCAGTCGGGATCCGCTCCCCTGCTTCCGAGGTGCAGGAAGCCGACTGTTCTGCCGCCATGGATAATGAAATAGAACCTATTTCCCGGGGAGGTCCAAGCAAGCAAATCCCTGCGCGCTTCCTCGTCGCTCTGCGAGACTTGGTTGTGCGCCCCCCAGAAAGCCTTAATCAGTTCCAGGGCTTTTTCTTCTTCTCCTTGATATAAAGACAGGCTGACCATGCTCTCACCCCTGAAGTTTTCTTAAGAATGCTTCCCAATCATTGTATAGCGAAAGCAGATATTCGTCAAGATAGGAAAGGGCATTGGTTTTAATTTCCTCCGGCACACCGTAATAAGCTTCCGCTATCCCCCCGGCAATCGCCGCGAGCGTGTCGCTGTCCCCTCCCAAAGAGACGGCGAGGCGGATTGTCTCCTCGAAAGATTTTGCTTCCAAAAAGGAAACGAGCGCCTGGGGAACGGTTTCCTGGCAGGTTTCGTTAAAATAATAGTGGGGGCGGATCTCGCCGATCGTAAAGTTTAGGTCATAGTACTCCTCAAGCCTTTTTTTTATTTCCGGAAGGGGCCACTTCTTCCTCGCCAGGTAGATGGCGACCGCGGTCGCTTCCGCGCCCTTCAGCCCCTCGGGATGGTTGTGGGTCGTTTGCGTAATCGTATGGGCAAGGGTCCGCGCTTCCGCTTCCGATCTTGCTGCAAACCCGGCGGGGCCGATCCTCATCGCAGCTCCGTT
The DNA here is from genome assembly GCA_001512995.1 of Acholeplasmatales bacterium DTU067. Classification (GTDB taxonomy): domain Bacteria; phylum Bacillota_I; class Bacilli_A; order ML615J-28; family CAG-698; genus DTU067. The sequence continues at coordinate 1,990 of LFRY01000062.1, read as the reverse complement.
TCCGAAGCTATTATAGGGCTTGGGGTTGTTGGAAAAGACCCATTCATAAAACATGCCGCCGAAACCGCAGGCGGGATAACGCCTGCCGATGCTTTGCATCCATTTGACGGTTTCTTTTTCAAGCAAATCCAAATATTCCCCGTCCAGCTCCCGCCCTTCGGAAAGAAAGGGCTTCTTTTTTTCTGTTTCCATGAGCGCTTTTCCGACCGCCAGACTCATGATGCTGTCGTCGGTTACGAAACATTTGTCGGTGAAGAGTTCAAACTCCGTGGTCTTGATTTTCCAAAATTCAAAACGCGACCCCACGATGTCGCCAACAATCGCTCCAAGCATGACAAACCTCCTTAATTAACAATTCCAATCAATCTTTGCGGGATTGGGCTCATCCGAAACAGAAATTCCCTTAAGCGCCTCTTCCATACTTGCGACTTCCCGAGCCGCGGCTTTTTCCACTTCCAGCCAGGGAGTGGAGGTTCCCAGTTCGTCGTAAGCGACGGAGACGGCTCCGTATAAGGGGAGCCGCGGGCGACGGAGATTGAGGAAGCGGATTGGGCGATCGCTCTCGCCACTGCCTGAGCCACTATTATTTCCCCATCCCGTGCGGCTTGCAATGCCTTTTCCGGACGTTCGTCATCCGGATCCATAGGGGAAGCAATTTCCTTTCCGCATAACCCAAAACCCAGTTTAAGAGCTCTGACCTTCGATGGCCTTTAAGAGGCTTTGGATGTAGGAGGCCTCCCGTCAAAAGTCGCATGGACGCTCACGAGCCCCTATTCCTTTCTCACATCAAAAGGTATTTTATGTATGCCGCGTCCATGTCGGGCACTTTTTTGATAACAGTTTCAAATTCATATGTTCTCATGCCCCGCTCCTTTCCAAGCCCTTCTTTTATTATAGCGGGATGTTTCCTGAATGTAAACAAAATCGGTGCATTTCTTTGGAAAGGCCTGAAAACCAACAGGACCAAAAGCAAAAAAGCCAAAGAGTCTTGGCTTTTTAAAAAATCAATCGGTATATGAATGCCGTGAGCAGGCAAAGCTCCATCCCAGCAAGCGTTGGAAGCAAAAATCCGACTAAAGTCCACTTCAGGCTCCCCGTCTCTTTTTTGATTGTCAAGAGAGTCGTCATGCAGGGNNACATTCAGAGCGGTGAGCATTGTCCAATTATTTGCAAGGAGGATTTCCCGAAGGCTTTCCAAACCGGCGTATTCCGCCATGCTTCCTTGGGAAAGATAGGCCATCAAAGCGAGCGGAAGAAAGATTTCGTTCGCGGGAAGGGAAAGGAGAAAAGCAAGCAGGATGATTCCGTCAAGGCCCATGAGCCAGGCAAAGGGATTGAGAAAGCGGGCGAAATGTTGCAGCAGGGTTGCTCCTTTGACTTGCAGATTTCCGAAAACCCAGATGAGCACCCCGGCGGGGATTGCGACCGCGACTGCCCTGCCCAGAACGAAAATGGTTCTGTCGATGATCGAAGTATAAATCACCCTGCCGATTTTCGGCCTTCTATAAGGAGGAAGTTCCAATGTGAAAGCGGAGGGGAGGCCTTTGAGAACCGTTTTTGAAAGCAGATAGGATGCAAAGAGTGTCATCAGAATCCCGAGGACGACAAGGAAGGCGACGATTAGGGCCGGGATGAGGCCGCCAAGGATTCCCGTAAAAACGGAAGCGAAGAAGATGGTGGAGATTGCAAAAAGGGTCGGGAAGCGCCCGTTGCAGGGCACGAAATTATTGGTGAGAACCGCAATCAGTTTCTCCCGGGGCGATTCGATGATTCTCGCGCCGATGACGCCGGCTGCGTTGCAGCCGAAACCCATGCACATCGATAGGCACTGCTTTCCGTGCGCGCAAGCTCTCTTAAACAAATGATCAAGATTATACGCCACCCTGGGGAGGTATCCCAAGTCTTCAAGGAGGGTGAAGAGCGGGAAAAAGATCGCCATCGGCGGAAGCATCACGGATACTATCCAGGCAAGGGTTCTGTACAAACCCAG
>LFRY01000060.1 GCA_001512995.1 Acholeplasmatales bacterium DTU067 | reverse complement strand
AAGAAGAGAAAAGATAAAAATGAGTTTGGATTGAAATTTGACGTGGTTTTTGCGGGCGAGGGTTTTGAGTTGGAATGCCCGGAAGAAATCACCAGGAAAATACTCGGCATCGGGGACCGCAGGGCCTTCGGGACGTCCCTGGAACTCTGTTTCAGACCGGAAGCTGCGCTTCCGGAAGGGAAAATCAGGGCGAAAGTGGACGGGGTTCTTGAATATGGGAGCAGGAAATACCTTGCTTGCCGGGTGGGCGAAAGCAGCATCCATCTTCCTTTCCGGGAACACGCCTCCCATGTCGGTTTTTCCGTAAACATGGAGGAAGCCGCGCTCATTGATCCCGCAACCGGAATAAGGATTGCGTGATGAAGAAAGCGCTGCGGATTTTCCTGCTGTTCCTGCTGGCCCCGTTCGTTTTCTGCTGCGAGCAAGAACAGGAATTGCTTCCCACCCGGGTGCGGATCCATCATCCGCCTGCGGGCGCTGAAACATACGAAGGAGCGGAAGTCTATCTCGGGGATCTGCGCGTGCCCCTGTTCGGCGTCAAGGTCAACACGAGCCAGGTCTGGACGCCGGACGCATACCGGCGGACGGAAAACGGCATTGCTTATTTTGAACTTGACGGAAGGGCCAAGGTCACGGTCAAGGTTCCCTACGAACTGAACTATAAATCGAAGGTCCGGCCCTTGGATTTTGGCATTATTCCCGTTGCCGATTTAGAAAAAGGAACACTCACTTTCGAAATCGATAGCCCGGGCACCTATGTTTTGGAAATCAACGGGGATTTGGAGAAGACCCTCTATTTCTTCGTGAGCGCATTCGAAGAAGAGGCCTTCCTTCCCGGAGAAGGGGAGAACTATCTCTATTTCGGGCCTGGACTCCACACCAAGGAAAATAATGACCTGATTGATGACAACAATCAGGTACGCCTTGCTTCCAACACGACGGTGTTCCTGGCTCCGGGCGCGGTCGTCCGCGGCAAGTTCCATGCCCGGAACGCCGAGAATCTAAAAATCCTCGGCACCGGGATCATTTCCGGAAGCAGTTTCGAGCGGAATGCGCGCACGGGGACGGCAACGATTCCGATCGAATTCAACCATTGCCGGAACGTGCTCCTTTCCGATTTCAGCATCCTGGATCCCGCCGGCTGGGCAGTCAATTTCTATTTTACAGAAGATTCCGAAATCAATGATCTTAAAATCATCACCTCGCGCAGCAACGGGGACGGCATCTCCATCCAGTCCTGCAAAAACATCCTGGTGAACGGCTGTTTCGTCCGCAGCTGGGACGACAGTTTGGTCGTGAAGAACTACCCGCTTTGGGAGGACCGCTCGGTCCAGGGCAGTACGGAAAACATCGTCTTCAGAAACTGCATCCTCTGGACGGATCTTGCGCAGTCGATGGAAATCGGCTATGAAACGGTCGGAAAAGTGATGCGGAACATCGTTTTTGAAAACATCACCGTTCTCCACAACCTCCATAAACCCGTCTTCAGCATCCATAACGGAAACAATGCGGAAATCGAGGGTGTGCACTATGAAAACATCACCGTCGAGGACGCTTCGATGGGCGGGGGCGACGCCCACGGAAACGACGAGCTGATCGACTTCCGCGTCCTCTACAGCGCGACTTGGTCCTCGCAGCATGTGATGACTTCCCTGGGCAGCATCAGGGATGTGGTCGTGAAGAACGTGGTTGTTTTGGCAGGCAGGAAGGAAGCCAAGATCCGCATTTCCGGTTGCTTCGATGAGCGCGAAGGTTTCAAAAGCAAGCACTATGTCACCGGGGTTGAAATCATCAACCTCACATATAAAAACCAATTCATAGATGAAAGTCATCCGCTCTTGCTTGGTAATTACGTAAATGATGTCACCGTGCGCCATGAGGGAATTGTCCGCGGCGCCGAAATTACGAAGAATACTCCTCAAGGATATGGGGAAGATCTGGTTGTTTTTGAAAGCATTTATGATTGAAAAGGGAGGAATTCAATTGCGAACTAACCGCTTGCTCTTGGTTTTGTTGCTTTGCTTGGGCTTGTTTCTGGTCGCCTGCAACGGTGAGGAAGAAGAACCTGAGGAAAGAAAGAATTACACCGTGGAAGACAGGACGGTGACGGAGACCCGGCTCGTCGTCTACGAGGGACCGAATCTGCTTCAAACTTCCTCGAAACTGAGCGTCAAGGTGGAGGATGAGGAGCTCTTCGTTTATGAGACCAGGGTCAACCATAACCGGTTATTCAGTTTTTCGGAGCCGAAGACAACGGCGCCCGTGGTTCTTTTTGATTTCGAGGGCGAGGTCGATTTGGAAGTCACGGTCCACGAGGGAGAGGTGCACAATGTCCTCCTCCGCCCCCTGTTTTATGACATCCAACCGGTTCTGGAAGGAAACAAGATCAGCTTCAGCCTCTGTTATTCGGGTAACTATGTCCTGGAATATGAGGACGGGGACGGCAATTTGGAAGTCCTCCACATCTTTGCGAATCCATTGGAAGAGGAACCGATCGACCCCGAGAATATTCCCGAGAACGTGCTCTACATCGGGCCGGGAGTTTATGCAGCCGGGGCGATACCCGTGGAAAGCGGGATGACGGTGTATCTCGCGGGAGGAGCCTATGTTTACGGGCAGATCCGGGGCGAACAGATGGAAGACATCACGATCCGCGGCCGGGGCATCATTTCCGGTGAGATCTACCAAAGAACCCGGGAGAGCGAATACACGATACCGATCGAAATGAGAAATTGCAGGAACGTGGTGATCGAAGGGATTACGATTCTCGACCCCGCGGGGTGGACGGTCGCGCTTTACAAATGCGAAAATGTGGTTGTTGAAAACTTGAAGATCATCACCGCGCGCGGGAACGGGGACGGAATCTCGGTCCAATCCTGCAGGGATGTGCTTGTGAAAGGGGGATTTGTGAGGAGTTGGGACGACAGTCTCGTCGTGAAGAATGTGGACAGGGGCAGCACTTCCAACGTCACCTTCGATAATGTCGTCGTCTGGACGGATCTCGCCCAAAGCTGCGAAGTCGGCTATGAGACCAACGGCGAAAAAATGGAAAACATCACTTTCAAAAACATTACCATTTTGCATAACTATCATAAAGCCGCCATGTCGATTCACAACTGCGATGACGCCGAAATATCCAACGTCAATTATACAAACATCACCGTGGAAGACGGGCGAATGCTCGGCGACAACCAACTTGACGGCGAAAACGATTATCTCATCGACATCACGATCGCTTACCATCCCACTTGGACAAAATCCGGCGGCGACAGGGGTACGGTCAAAAACATCAACTTCACCAACATCAAGGTGCACCACCTGGAGGATTCAATCGTTTCCCGCATCAACGGGGAAAGCCCGACTTCCCTGGTCGAAGGCGTGACCTTCAGCGGCATCGAGATTGCGGGGAAGGTTGTAAAATCGGAAAATGATCTGAAACTCGGCAAGAATTCTTACGTAAAGAACGTAAAAGTGGAAACGAAGGGGGAGGTCACGGGCGCGATCGTGCACCTGCCCTATGAACTGAAACTTGCAAATGAGGAAGTTGAGAAAACAATCGTCAGGACAAAGGAACAGGCAGGCCTGGAGGTTCCGGAATTCGCGCTCTTGGATTTGGAGGAAACTTATAAGGGCAAGCCTCTTTCCACGGACAATGCCAGCATCCGCGCCACGCACGGCAAGGGCAGAAAGCTGACCGCCGATTTTGACGACGGGAGCGGCAGTTTTGAGACGGATGCAGGGAGAGCAACCAATCTCCTCGACGGAAGCCGGGATACCTCCTGGGTAAGCAAGCCCTGGACAGGGGAGGACGATGAATTCGTCGCCTTGACCTTTGATTTTCCTGAGGCCGTTCGGCCGGGTCTCATCAGGATCTATCTCCATACCGATTCCGCCCATGTCTATCAATACGAAATTGCCGTCCATGTCCGCAGAACGCAGGATGCGACCAGTTTTCCGCGCTTGCTGGCCCCGGCAACATACAGCGCTTCGCCGGCGACCGGGAATTATTTCGACATCCGCCTGCCCACGAATCTTGAATGCTGGTCCCTGCAGCTCAGGATTTACCGGAACGAGGGAATGACTGCGCCCAGGCTGCTTTCCTTCGCGGAAATCGCCTTCTTCCCGGCATCTTTGTCCACGAACAAACCGATCATCGATTCCACGGAATACAACGATGTCTATGAACCGAGCTATCTGATTGACGGGAACGAAAGCACCTATTGGGAAGCGGTGATGAGCGACGGCGCTTATTTCGTCATTGATTTGGGCGCGGAATATGACATCAGAAACATCGTCTTGCATCTGCCCCCGCTCTTGATATGGGAAAAACGGACCCAGGAAATCGAAATCCAATGCGGGACGGTAGAGGGGCAATACCATACCATCCTTCCGAAAACCCCGCTTGTTTTCGATCCCCTCACGGGCAATGTCAACAACCTAGAATTCACTCCGCCGGTTAGGGTGAGATATCTGAAACTGATTTGGTACTCGAACACGTCAATCGGCGGTTATGGCGCGCAACTTTCAGAAATCTTTGTCTATGGAGAATAAAAAAGGGAGGTTATATGGGCAAAATAAAGAAAGTTTTTGCAATCGTCCTTGCCTGCGCTCTGGCCATGCTTTTGGTTCCGAAAGCAGGGGCAGAGGAAGCAAGGGAATTCAACCCGAAGTATGACGCTGTGTTCGAAGATTTCGACCGCGAAGACATTTCTGATACGGTCAGCCATACCGGAAATGTCGATTTCGGCGAAAAAGCTTATCTTTCCGTAACTTTTACGGACGAAGACAGCGGCAATCCCGACGATGCAATTTTCAAACAGGGCCAGCCCGGTGCTGACCAGGGGGCGGGCAACATCGTCCTCGTCATGCGTGCCCCGCATGGCGATGTGGAATTGAGCGACATTATTTTGGGAACCAGATATTCCGACAGCTATCAGGTTTACGGAAAGAGCTTTTCGGAATTGGTGGACGCGGACATGAGCGAGCTTCCGGAACTGACAGCAAATTGGCAGAAATACATCATCAATTTTGCGAACAGCTACGAAGATGACGAAGTCTATCTGGACACTTCCGGAAATCCCTCGAATGTGCGGGTCAACAGCGGCTCGATCCTGGGCCTCCACATTTACGCGGCCGAGGGAGCGAGCGGCACGGTCGACATCCAAACCATCTATACGACCACCGACGACCTTGACAACAATCCCGGCATCAGGCTGATGTGGAATGATTTCCTGGGCGCGGACACGGTTGATAAAACCAAGAACCCGAATGCCTGGTGGGCAGGGAGCGCCAAAGGAATCATCAGAAAAAGAACCGTGACGATTGGGGCAGGGGGAGTCCTGAATGTTCTGAAGCCTGAAGGGACGGGCAAGTATGAATATGCCGTCATCGAAGCCGATGGCGACCTCGCCAATCTGAAGGTGGCGACAACTGCCGACGGCGAGACTTGGTCGGAATACGTCCCCCATGCAGCGTCGCTCGCAATCAATGACGTGAAGGGCTTTTCCCTGAAATACGAAGGGGACGACCAAGTCGTCGTGAGAAGAATCTTCCTCACGAATTTCCAGGAAGACCAGGTCGCAAGCAAATACCCCTACATCGATCCGTTCACGACGCAGAAATTTGACGATTTCAATGTTCCCACCAGCGAGATCAACGACGATTATGAAGAAATGTCGACGCGGCCCGAACTTGTACACGCCAACCTGTACTACAGGCTTTCTTACAGGAACTGCCACATGGTGGAGGTAAAGGACGGAAACCTCATTTTGGACGCGACTGAGCTTGAGGAAAATGATTACATCAACTACAAATCAGAAACAAAAACTCCCGCTGTCGGCTATTCCTATGTCGTCTTCAAGATGAAGGCGGAAGAGGGAGCGAATCTGGAAGGTTTCCGTTTCAACTTCGGCCAGGGCGACCATATTTGGGGCAACGGCGGACTCAAGAGCGACGTCGGTCTGCCGATCGCAGGCTTGGGAGAGAATAATCCCTACCATGCGGACGGTTGGAGCTATGTGGTCGTCAACATTGACGCTTCCGGATTGGTGCTCCCGAATGGGCAGGCCTCAACAATTGACCTCTATTATTCCGGGACCGGCAAGCTCTACATCGACGAGATTTTCTTCGCGAATGATTTGTTTGATGAAAAAACCGAGGTCAAGCTCGATGCGATGGTCAAAGAATATGCTTTGGAAGGCGATTATGCGTATCTTGGCTATGTCCCCGCGGACAATTATCTGGGCCATCGCTATCTGAAGCTCACCTTCAAGAACGCAGAGAATGCGGATTTGGGAACCCTCCGCCTTGAATTCCCGAGCGGCACCTTCTGGTTCTCAGAAAATTCCGCTGGCACGCTCCTCACCGCGAACGGAACGCTGGTTCCGGAGATGGGCGCAGACGAACGGACGGTCTATATCGATTTGTATGCTTCGGGCGTGAACCTTGATTTCAAAGGTTTCCACTTCCACTCGAGCGGAGCGGGAACGGGGGACTTTGAGATTGTGGACGCAGCCCTTGTCAGCAAATACGCGGATGCGCTTGATATGGAAAACACCCTCGTCCTGGACGACGAAGGCAGCCCCTTCATCGGTGCCTACGAGCCCGAAGGCGATGGTTACGGGTATCTCGGCTATGTCTACGCGCCGAACACCGAACTTCACACCCATCTCCTCATCACTTACAAAGGCGAAGAAGGAGCCGACTTAAGCAATCTCCGCCTCGAATTCACGAGCGGCGGCATGTTCTGGTTCTCGGAAAACGAAGGGGGAACGCTCCGGACCATCACCGGCGGCTTGATTCCTGCCGTATCGACGGAAGCGCAGACCGTGATCGTGGATCTTAAGGCATCCGGCGTCGGTTTGGCTTTCGACGGCTTTCACATCCACTCGAACGGGTCCGAAACCGGCAAATTCGAAATCCTGGATGCCATGCTCTTATCGAAGGCCGACAAGCGGGAATTCGATCTTGAAGGCAGCCTCGTGCTGGACGACGAAGGCAGCCCCTTCATCGGTGCCTACGAGCCCGAAGGCGATGGTTACGGGTATGTCGGCTATGTCTACGCTCCCAATCAGGACAAACTCCACAGATATCTCCTCATCACTTACAANNCTTGATTCCTGCCGTATCGACGGAAGCGCAGACCGTGATCGTGGATCTTGAGGCATCAGGCGTTGATTTGGCTTTTGACGGCTTCCACATCCACTCCAACGGGGCTGAAACCGGCAAATTCGAAATTCTCGACGCGCGCTTGCTGAGCGAGAAGTTCATTTACGGGGATCTGCTCGCAGAACTTCCGGCCTATGAAACCCCGGACATCACGCCCCCCAACGTCAAGATCACGACGCCCACAACCGCGGAGCCGGGAACGATCAGCGTCACTTACGATGTGAGCGACGACGTGAGCGCGGAAGATAAGATCGAAATAGAGATCGAAGTCAAAAAGGGCTCCGAAACCGTAACCCTGACGGACAATGCTTTCGAAGCGACTCCGGGCGTTTACACCGTGACCGTGAAGGCGCGGGATGAAGCCGGCAACGAAGGCGAAGACGTGATCCAAATCACCGTCGAAGAGCCCCAGGATCCTGAAGAGCCGAAAGAACCGGAAGCTCCCAAGGGATGCAAAGGTTGCAAAGATGCGGCCGCGCCGGGCACGCTGGCTTTCATGGGACTCATGGGACTGGCCTTCTTCCTGATCAGAAGAAAGAGAAAATAATCTTGAAAAAAGGCTTATGAACTCTCAGTTGATAAGCCTT
>LFRY01000025.1:36470-47090 GCA_001512995.1 Acholeplasmatales bacterium DTU067 | reverse complement strand
GCTTAAAACTGTAAGAATGTTTACAGTTTTTTAGTGAAAAAATCATTATATATTGACAGAAAAAATTACAATACGCTTTTCTTTCTTTGGAATTTATCCCGATACATCCTCTGATCCAACTTCTTTAAGAATTCGGATGCTGAAACCTTCCCAGGCTCATAGACTAAATAGCCGATACTGAGCTCCAAATGTATCTCGGTTTCCGGATTTTCATTGTGCTTTTGAAAGTTGTCCCTGATTCTCTGCACGCATTCGCGCAAAGCAGCATGGTTGTCAATGCCGGTGATGATGCAGAACTCATCCCCGCCGTAACGGGCAATCGTGTCGCCTTCGCGGACCGAAGCCCTGAGGATATCCGCCGTCTTTTTCAAAGCCAAATCTCCCGCCCCATGGCCGTGGCGGTCATTGATTTGCTTGAAATTGTCCAGATCGAGAAGGATGGCGGAGAAAGGTTTGTTGGCCATCACAAGGGAATTTAGGCTCACTTCAAATTTGCGACGGTTTCCGATGCCGGTGAGGAAATCCGTGTCCATGGTCTCGCTTTGGATAAAGAGATAGGCAATCAGCAGAGCGAAGACCAAGAAATTGACGGTTACGGAAAAACCGTAAAAAAGAGCCTGAACGATGATGCCCGCGAGCGGAAGCAGGGCGAAAGAAATCAAAGAACTGACGCGGCGGTGGGGAAGCTCCCTGCGTTTTCGGATAAGCAAGAGCACCGGGAAGAGTATCATCACAAGATTCTGCGCCTGAAACAAAGGAAAGAGCGGTCCTCTTTGATAGAAATTACCCGCATCGATATGATAATACCAACCCCAGAACTGCGTGCCGATGAGCAAAAGAGAATTAATGACGAAATGCGCCACAATCATTGCTTTATATATCCGGATTCGGGAAGAATCCAGCAGGAGTTCGTTCGCGACATAGAGAAGCCACAGACCCGGAACAATGGGTCCTAAAAAGAAAATCAAAAAATTCCCGGCTTTATTAAAAAACGGATAAAAACTCTTCGTTGTTCCGTCGAAATTGCTTAAGGCATCAGCAAAAACCATGAAAAAGACGACGAGGAGCATCCAGTCAAAGATTCTTCTGGAAGCGGATTTTTCAACATGACGTTTGGTTGAGGAAAAGAAAACCGCAATCAAAATCATGAGCGAATATATGTCCAAGGCTAGGTTCATGATAATTCTTTCTTCCGACATTTTTTCTCCACCAAAGATATCTTCAACCCTTCCTATGTTTATATTATAACACCAACTCGCAATAAATTGCGGGAAAATGCAAAAACAAGCAAGAGGAAATTTTTTTTGGTATAATAAATAAAGAAAACATAAAAAAGGAGAAACAAAAATGGAAAAACTGAAAATTGGAATCATATTGGGCAGCACAAGAGAAGGGCGGGTCAGCCCCCAGGTCGGAAAATGGGTTTTGGAGGTTGCAAAAGAGCAGAATGAGGCGGAATACGAAATCATCGATCTTCGCGATTATCCCCTGCCTTTCCTGGGAGAAAAGGGCGACGAAGGAGCGATCGTCAGGTGGAACCAAAAGCTTTCCGAAATGGACGGTTTCATCTTCATCGTTTCCGAATACAACCACAGCATCAGCGCCGTTCTGAAAAACGCCATCGACAGCGCCAGGGATGCCTGGGCCAACAAGGCCGCCGGAATCGTCAGCTACGGTTCGCTCGGCGGAGCGAGAGCGGCCGAACATCTTCGGGGGATACTTGCGGAAATGCAGATCGCGGACGTGCGCACGCATCCCGCGTTTTCGCTCTTCCATGATTTTGAAAACATGACCATTTTCAAACCCCAACCGATCCAGAAAGAGACGGTCAGGCAAATGCTCGACCAACTCCTCGCCTGGTCCAAAGCCCTCAAGACCATCAGATGAAAAAAAGCCAAGGACGAACCTTGGCTTTTATTTTCGCAACTTCGCTTCCGTCGGATGGTGTTTTTCGAATTTGCTTAAGAGATCGGCGATGATGACACCGATTGCCAAAAAAACCACGCCGATTATGAGGTTCAAAACCAAATTCCTCTGCAATGCCTCGCGGTAGGGGGCGGTTTCCGGATCACCCGGGTTGAAGAGTTGGTAAATGATTGCGAATGGGCTTGCGCAAACCATCCCGAGAATCGCCGAATAAACCTGCTTCGGCCGCTTCTTCAAAAGCTTTTCTACAAGCTTCGCGAGCAGCACCACGCCGATGAGAATCCCCGCGGCAAGCGCAAGGATGGGGAAAACATTGCTGGCGAGCGTCGCCTTATCGAAAAATATAATTGCTTTCAAAAAATCCTTGACCAAAGCAACGATGTAAATGTAATAACCGAAGGCAAGCAAAATCAGGGAACCGCTCACACCGGGAATGACCATCGTTGCGGCGGCGACTATCCCCAAGAAAAACAGCGTGATGACCAGGCCGAGATCGATTTCTTGGACCAAAAGCACCCTCTCCTTTGCAAAAAGCGGCACGCTGACAATGAAAACAATCCCCGCGAAAAAGGCAATGATTTGGCTGACGCTGTATTTTTTTGCCTTCACTTTTTCAAAGATTGTCGGAATCGATCCGACTATCAGACCAATGAAAAGCATGACCGTCGGAATCGGGAATTTATCCAAAAAGAAAGAAATTGCCAAAATCGCGAGCACGATTCCCAAAACCCCGCCCAAAGCAAGCGCCCAAACATCCTTAATAATCTTGAGGGGCTTGGAGAAAAAATTGCTGACGGCAGAAATGATTCTGTCATAGACATTGAAGGACACGGCCATGATGCCGCCGCTGAACCCCGGCATGATGTTGGCGATGCCGATGATGATTCCTTTTAAAAAATCCAAGAGTTTTTCCTTAAGCATGCGTCCACCTTGATTCTCAAAATTTATTATATCAAAGCGTCACCCAAAATGCCAGACAAAGCGGACGCAATTATATTTTTCCGATCAGTTTTTCTAAATAACGGTTATGATACACCAGATAATCGGCAATCAAAAGCACCGAAAAGATTAGCGCGCCGCAGATTCCCGTGCCAATGTTTTCGGCGATGCCATGCTTTGGAAAACCGAAAAGCCTGCACACGAGCCCCGAAGCTATCTCCCAGAGCGCGACGGCAAAACCGGCAAAGAAGAGCGCATAAGTGAAGACCACGGAAAATTTCAGGAAGCCGAGATTGTCCAAACGGACGATGACCGCAAGCCCCAGGAGCGAAGCAAAGAAACCACCGAGGAAATAAATGAAATGCCGGTACCAGGAAAAGCGGTAATAAAAAGAAAGCATGCGCCCGAAAAAGAGCGAAAGCAACAGGAAGACATAATAACAGCAGAGCAAAAATGAACTCAGCCTCAGCTTCAGCAATCTCTCCGCCAGAACCGCAAACCAAGCCATCCCGACCATCACTCCCGCAGCTAACAAATCCAAATCGAAGATCCCGTTTTTGATGTAAAAGATGCCAAAAAACAAACCGAGGAGCGTGATGATTGCCAGCAATAAATTTGGATAAATGATGTACAAGCGCTTCTTCATATTCCTATTGTTTTCCAATTTTTAAACCATATACAAAAAAAAGGAAACCGAAACGGTTTCCTAGTTGGCTAAAATTTCAACGGTTTTTATCCCGCCAATCCTGTTCAAGCTGAGCAAAAATGAGAACATGGGGGCGGGCTCCGCCGGTTTCAGCACGATTTTCAACGCCTCATTGTCAAGATAGATTTTTCTTACCCTGACGGCAGCTTCATGTGCGCCAAAATGATTGACCGGAACCGAGTTAATTTTTTTAATGGTAGCAAAAGGGCTGCCCGTTTTTTCTTTTTCCTCTTCTTCATCTTCCGGATCTTCTTCGCTACCAAGCAGCGCTTCATAGGGGTCGGGCATCTCATAAACAATTCCCGATTCAAAATCTTGGTTTTGATAAGCGGCGCCGCCGGTTAAATTGAAGGCTCCGATGCATAATAAGAATATCAAAAACAGTTTTTTCATACTATCCCTGCTTTTCTCTGCTTTTATATTATCATTTTATGCGGAAATAATCAAGAAAAAAAGCCCCAACTAAAAGTTGAAGCCGAGGGTTTCGTCAATCGGTACGGAAAAACAGAGCGCGTGCGCTTTTTTGCCGGCGCCGTGGTCGGCGGTGATTGCGCTCATGATTTTGTTGCCGCTTTCTGCTTTCGAAACAATCAAAATGACGTCCTTTTCCGGATGGAGCGTGATCCCGAAAAACTTCGTTTCTTCATGGATGGCAGTGCTCCTGCCGCGCAGCACCGTTCCGCCACGGGCTCCGGCTGATTTTGCGGAATCCATGATCTCTTCCGCATATCCGTGATTGCAGATGGTAACGATCAGTTTGAAATCACTCATTTCCTTCCTCCAAAGCTTTGATCAGATTGTAAAATTCCTTCCCGATGTTTTTGATTGGCACCGTGAAAGCCACGGCGCCGTGGCGAATGAATTCCCTGTGTTTCCTGAACTCCTCAAAGATGCCCTCAACGTCCCCATCCTGCACAAGGCACATGATCACGTCCTTGTCGGGGGAGCCGATCCCCAAGAAATCAAGAATTTTTGAATCGGCAGTGCCTTTTCCGTAAGTGACCAACTGGAAGCGGGGAACGCTGTTCAAAATGTCAACAAATTTCTGCCCGTGGTTGCGGTCAACTATGGTTACCAACAGTTTCATCATTCACCTCATTAAGTTCGATGATATTGTCCTCGCCCGCTTCTGCGGTCTGTTTTTTCGTTTTGAAACGGTAAATCAAACCCAGTATTTGAACAATCAGTATCGGCGTCAAAGCGACGGTGGACAGAAGGCCGAAAGCGTCGGTTAAGACATTCGCGCCTTCGATTTTTCCTGCGGCCGCATTCGCAAAGGGTATCAGGAAAGTCGCGGTCATCACGCCCGTGACCGATGCTCCGGAGTCGAAAGCAATCGGAGTGAAGATTTTTGGAATGAAGAACGAGAGGATGAAAGCGAGCAGATAGCCGGGCAGGAGAATGTACCAGATGGAAATGCCGGAGAGCACGCGGAGGCAGGAAAAACCCACCGCGAGCGAGACGCCCAGCGAGAGCGCGGCATTCATGATCTTCCTCGGCAGCGTGCCGCTCGTCGCTTCCTCGACCTGTTTCGTGAGCACGGTGACGGAAGGTTCCGCAACCGCGATCGTGATTCCGAAGAGCATGCCGATCGGAATCAAAAGCCAGGAAGCATCCATCCCCGCAATCGTTTCGCCAAGATAGGAGCCGATGGAAAGGAAGCCGACATTGGCTCCGGCCAAAAACAGGACCAGACCGATATATGTATAGACTAAGCCGATGACGATTCTGATGACACGTTTTTTCGGCAATTTAAACGCAATTATCTGAAAGATGAAGAAAAAAAGCGCAAAGGGAAAAATCGCAATCCCGATGCTTTTCGCATATTCCAGCAAATACCCCCAGAGGCCCAAAGCGGCTCCCGCCTCGCTGGGAGCGGCAGGGTCATGCATCAAGCCGAGGAGCAGCACGGCGATGATCGGACCCAGGGCAATCAAGCCGACAAGGCCGAAACTGTCCTTTTCGGAAGCGCTGTCCCCGCGGGCGGAGGCGACGCCCAACCCCAAAGCAATGATGAAGGGAACGGTAAGCGGCCCCGTGATGACCCATCCAAAGTCAAAAGAAGCGGGCAGGAATTCTGCCGGAGCGACCGCACCCAATGCAAACACGATTCCGTAGCCGATAAGGACAATTGTGGAAAAAGGGATTTGGAAAGCGATCCTAAGCAGAGTCAGGGCCAGAAAGATGCCGACTCCCAATGCGGAAGCAGCGACCAGGGTCTTCGTCGGAATCGCCGTGAATTGCTCAGCCAGAACCCAAAGATTGGGTTCCGCGATCACCACCAAAAAACCAATCAGGAAACCGACCAAAATCAGGAGCCAGAGTTTTCTTTTCCTGGTAATGTAAGTCCCTATCTTTTCCGCAATCCTCATCATCGAAGCCTCCGCGCCGATGTTGAAGAGGATGAGACCCAAGAGAAGGAACAAAACTCCGGCGATGAATTCTATAAGTTCGGCTCCCCGGACGCCAAAAATCAGGCTCACAACCAAAATCACCAGCGAAACGGGACCGATGCTTTGCAAAGCTTCTTTGACCTTATCTAACAATATGCGTTTCAAGTATTTCCTCCTTCCACCAAAAATTCCATGATATCTTGCACCAATTCCTCGCAGTCGGGAGAAAGCAATAATAAATGGCTCATGTAATCATATATTTTTATCACCTTGCATTCGTTCGTGCAGAGGCCTGCCAAATAATCGATCGATGCTTTCGGGATTAATTGGTCAAGCCTGCCCCAGGCAAGAAAGCAGGGGCAATTGATTTCTCCGGTGTTTGCGTTCACATGGTCAATCAATTCTTTAAAATTTCTGTAAGCATGCCGGACATAGCGGCGGAACCACCTGTCCTTCAAAGCCCTGAGTGTTGTCAGGTCGTCGCGGAAAACGAATCTCAGTTTCCATCTCAGTTCCTCTTTTCTTTCCTCGTCCTTCATGAACAGGGCTTTTTGATAGGCATAAATGGTTTTTAATAGGAACTTGAGCTTCGAAAACGGCAAACGCAAATTAAAATACTTATTGCCGGGAGCGAGCAGGACGAGTTTTCTGACCGGGTATTTCGAAGCGAGATAAGCAGCGAGGGCGCCGCCCATCGAAAAACCGATGACATCCGTTTCATGCTCTTCCACAACTTTCCGAAACTTCTCTTCCACAATCCCCACTGTCTCCAAGCCCCGGAAATTCAGGTAATCCTCATCCGGACCGTGCCCGGGATAAGTGATCACTTCCAGGCGCTCGTAATGCTTTTCCAAATGCGGAAGCAGGGCTTTGAAATCATTGCCGTCGGAAAGCCACCCATGCAACAGAAAAACCGCTTTTCCCATAAAAATACCTTCCCTATTTTAACCGATTTGCAGGTAGAAAGCAAGCGATACGGCAACCCCAACGGTTTAGCCGCACCTAAAACATGCCCACAATCCATTTAACCAGAAAATACAGAGCGCAAACCGCCAATGCGGGCGTCAGGTTCACGGGTTTGAGCTTGTTTTTGAATAATAAATCAATTCCGACCGCAACCAGCAAAGCATAGCCGACCGCACCGAAGGCGGAGATGAACTCGGAAGAAATGTAATCCCCGAAGAAATGCGCCAGGCAGGCAATCAGACCCTGATAGATGAGGACGCTTGCCGCGGACAAGAGCACGCCGCTCCCAAGGGCGGAAGCGAGGAGGAGCGCGGTGATCCCGTCAATCATCGCTTTCAGATAAAGCACTTCCGGATCCCCGAGCCCGGCGCGGATGCTCCCCACGATTGCCATCGCTCCGGAGATGAAAATCATTGTTGAGGTGACGAAGCCTTTCGAAAGCTGTTTGGCCTTTAATTTGCTTTCCAAAAAGTTTCCGAAAGTTTCCATTCTCGAATGAAGCTTCAAAGTCTCGCCGATGAAAATGCCCGCCGCGAGCGAAAGCAACAGCAGGAGCTCGTGCCGGGTTTTGATTAGGCCTTCCTCGATCAGAACCATTTCGCGGATGATGCCCAAAAGCCCGAAAACAATCACCGCAAGGCCGATCGCCTTCAGAACTTCCCGAAAAACCTCTCTTTTGAAAGTTTTTCCGAACATGAGCCCGACGAACCCGCCCAGGAGCACGGCTGCGACATTTACCAAAACCGCGAGCATGCTATTCACCGAAGATTTTTTTGTATAAGTCGATGGCTTCGGCGATGATTTTCACCGCTACTTCCCGGCCATGGATTTCAAAACCGGCTGTTGTGCGCCCTTCCAATGTCTTGTAAACCTGGAAGAAATGTTCGATTTCCGCGGCGATGTGCGGTGGAAGCTCATGCAGCTCGCGGTAAAAATTCCAAGTCGGATCCTGGAAGGGGATGGCGATGATTTTGTCGTCAGCTTCGTCGCTGTCAAACATTCTCGCAACCCCGATCGGGTAACAGTTCACCAGGCTCAAAGGTTCCAAATCCTCGCTGCAGAGCACGAGCACGTCCAACGGGTCCTGGTCTTCCGCATACGTCTTCGGAATGAAACCGTAGTTGGCGGGATAATGCGTCGATGTATAGAGAATCCGATCCAAAATCAAGAGGCCCGTTTCTTTATCAAGTTCGTATTTTTTCTTGCTTCCTTTCGGAATTTCAATCACGGCGATGAAATCTTCTGGTTTGATTCTTTCCGAATCAATGTTGTGCCAAATGTTCATGCGCTACCTCTCTTTATTTTCATATTATTCTAATCTATTATACATGAATTTCCCCGTTATTTCCAGATTATTATGCTTAGATTTCCACGGAAAATCTTCTCTGTGGTAAAATGTATGCAGAAAGGAGTTGCCATGGCTAAATTATTCCAAGAATTCAAACTTAAAAATTTGCATTTGAAAAATAGGATCGTGATGGCACCGATGTGCATGTATTCCGCCGGCGCGGACGCGCTCCTGACTCCCTGGCATTACGCCCACTATCTGGCGCGCGCAACCGGGGGCGCGGGCGCCATCCTTTTGGAAGCGACCGCGGTCTCACCGGAAGGGAGGATTACGGAAGCGGACCTCGGTCTGTACGCGGACGAACAGATTCCCCGTTTCCGGAAACTGACCGCTGCCATCCGCGAACAGGGCGCCGCCGTCGGCATCCAGCTCGCCCATGCCGGAAGGAAGAGCAGGACAAGGGGAAAAATCATCGCTCCGAGCCCCCTCGCTTTTCCGACACTGAAAACTCCGGAAGCGATGAGCGAAACGGAGATCGAAAGGATCGTAGACGCTTTTGGGGAAGCAGCAAAGAAAGCCCATTTGTCCGGTTTTGATTTTCTGGAAATCCACGCCGCCCACGGTTACCTCATCAACCAATTTCTTTCGCCCCTGACCAACCAACGGCAGGATGAATACGGAAAAGACAGAACGCTCTTCCTGCGCAGGATTCTGGAAGCGGTGAGAAAGAATTGGCCGGAAGAAAAGGCGCTGTGGGTGCGCGTTTCCGCCGAAGAATTCCACCCGGAGGGGCTCCGTCCGGAAGCTCTCGGGAGAATTCTCAAAAATCTTCCCATCGACTTGGTCGACGTTTCCAGCGGCGGCGTGACCGGGGAGAGGGTCGACGCCCATCCCGGCTACCAGATACCCTTTTCCGAGAAAATTAGGGAAATTTCCGGCCTGCCAACGGCCGCGGGCGGACTGATTACGGAAGCGCGGCAAGCGGAAGCAGTTCTCGAAGAAGAAAAAGCGGATCTCATCTATTTCGGCAGAGAGCTTTTGAGAAACCCCCATTTCCCCCTCTACGCTGCCAAGGAATTGGGAGTCGAAGTGCCCTGGCCGAAACAATACATCCGCGCCAAAATATAATACCGAGCCCAGGCTCGGTATTTTATATCAGCATTTTGATTCCCAAGAGAATCAGAATGATTCCGCCCAGAATCTGGGCTTTATTTTTTATCAGGTGGCCGCAGACGCAGCCGAGATAGATCGCAACGAAACTCAGCGCCAGCGTGATCAGGGAAATTATCAGGGCCGAAAGGTAGATCCGCGCCCCTGCGATCGCCAAAGTGACCCCCGCAAAGAGCGCGTCGATGCTGGTCGCGATCCCCTGCAAAATGATTTTCGAAAAATTGATCCTTTCCGGAACTTCTTCTTTTTCCCGGGCTTCAAAAATCATTTTCAGGCCCAAAAACAAAAGAATCAAGAATGCGATGAAATGATTGATCGCATTCAGCCTTTCGCTGAAAAGCCTGCCGGAGTAGAAACCAAGGATGGGCATCAAGCCCTGAAAGATTCCGAAGATTGTCGCAATCACCAAGGCCTTCTTCAGCTTCATCCCGCATTCAGCCATTCCGTCGGCCATCGCAACCGAGGAGGCGTCCATCGCCAGCCCGCTCCCAAGCAAAACAATCTCCAGAATGCTCATCTCTAAACCTCCGTCATCGTCAGGAATTATCCAATGTTTTCAGGTCAAAGGCAAGGCTTTTCAGAAAATGCGTCTGAGTTCGCCCCTCAACAAAGAATACAGATACGCCGAAACCTGCTTATCGGAAATGCTTTCCAGATAATCCTTATACATCCCCAGTTGCCGCACGTACTCCCCCTTCTCAAGATTGCTCAGTTTGTAATCCAAAATGATCAGTTCTTCTTCCGTCTCCAATATCAAATCGATGACGCCCCGCGCGCCCTGGAAATGGAAGGGGTGCTCGTGGTAGCTTTTTTTGATCGGTTTTTTGAAAATGGGTTCCCTGAAGAGTTTCAGCAGCCTCCCTTTCAAGAATTCGGAAAGCTGTGCCCCCTGAAGCAAGGCTTCCGGATCTTCCTTGAAATCCAGGACTTCCAGAATTTCATGGAGGGTGTTCCCGAGCTCGAGCGCTCTGAGCACGTCCTTATTCAAAAGGCCTGTCGCGGCTTCCGAAGCGGTGATTCTTTCTTTCTTCACTTTTTTGAGGCTGACCTCCCTGATCTTAAGCGGTTCTCTCTTGGGGAAGTCTTTGATTAAGGCTTTTCCGGTTTCGTAAGTTTTGTCCAAGGAGGAAGTGCTCGCTCTTTCCCTTCTCCGGAAACTATCCTTCACCGAAGAAAAAACGGCATGGAAGGATTTGTAATTCAGCCTGTCAACGAAGGGGATGAGTTCTTCG
>LFRY01000025.1:21977-36444 GCA_001512995.1 Acholeplasmatales bacterium DTU067 | reverse complement strand
ACCCTGAGTCTTTCGCTGATTTCTTCCTGTCTGTATTTATGCTTCAAAAGCTTTTTATAGAACACATCCGCAAGCCCCTCTTGGAAGCGGGGAAAGATGAATCCGAATTCCGGATCGAAGACGATCCTGTCATTCAGTTCCGTAAATTTGAAACCAGTTTCCAAATCGGAATAATAGCAAACGGGGAATTCCAAACCTTTGGATTTGTGGATCGACATCATCTGCACGGCATCCGTTTCCGCCGCGGGCGCCTGCGTGAACTCGATGTCGAGATCCCCCGCCATGATTTCTTCCAAATAAGCGATCGCGTCGGGCAGGCGGAAGCCCAGGCGGTCAAACTCCCGGAATTTCCCCAAGAGGAAGTTCAGCTTCTCCTCGACTTCCTCAAGGTTGCCGATTCTGATCATTTTCTCGTAAAAGCCGAATTTCTCGTAAATTTCCCATAAAATTTCGCTCAGAGTTGCTTTTCGCGCCCGGGTCGACAAATACATCAGGTTCTCATGAACCTCTGGGAAAAGCCCATTTAAGCCTTCGAGCATATTTCCCCGCAAAACCTTGAAAATCTTCCCGTCCTCCCCTTGTACAAGAAAACTCCTGAGAACGCTCAGACAGGCATCCTTGAAATTTTCTCGGAAATAGGCCTCGTCCAGCAGGGAATGCACGCAACGCAAAACATTTTTCAGGACATAGATTTCCTGGCTCCTGACGAAGCTTTCGTCCTTGTGTATCACAAGGGGGATCCCGAGGTATTCGAAGATTTTCTTGTAAGCGTCGAAGTGTTTCTTTTCGCTTGTGAGGATTGTAAAATCGGAGGGGCGGGCGGGCCGCACGGTTTTCCGATCCTTGTCATAGATCTTATAGCCTGCTTCCAAAAGGCGTTTGATGTCCTGTCCGATCAGAAAGGCCTCGATTTCATGGCTCTTTAAAACTTCGTTCTCATGCCCGTAATTGATGATTCTGATTCTGTAATCCGCTTCCGGGGTATTGTTTTCATATGCTTTGTTTCCGAAAACAAGTTCCTGACCCCCGTCATAATCGACCCCGCCGAGCTCGGAATCCATCACTTGCCTGAAAATCATGTTGATGTCTTCCAAAACCTCCTTCCGGGACCGGAAATTCCGGGAAAGGTCAATCGCAAGCCCTGCTCCTTCCTGCTTGAAGGCCCGGTACTTCTGCTTGAAGATTTCCGGATTGGCGTTCCGGAAACGGTAAATCGACTGTTTGACGTCCCCCACCATGTAGACATTGTCCTTGGCGAGCAGGGAGATGAGGATTTCTTGGAAATCGTTCGTGTCCTGGTATTCGTCGATCAAAATCTCATGGGTATGCTCCCGCAAATATTCCCTGATGTCGGGGTTTTCCTCAAGCAGCCTGATTGCCATTTTCGCGACGTCCTGGAATTCATAAATGTTGTGCCTGCGTTTGAATTCCCAGAACTCCGCTTGTACAAGCCCCAAAATCCTGATCAGAACGCTTGCGTGGGGCTTTGTCTCGAGGATGCTCGCGAACATCTCCTCCTCGTTTTCGTACTCCAGGTATTCCTGCAATCTTTTCAAAGACTCCCTGATTTCCCCTTTTTCATAACCCAGGATGATTTTTTCATATTCATCCCCGACCCGGGGCGTCCGCGGCAACGCAAGCTTCGCTGCTTCCCTGTATTCCGCATAAGTCTGCGCGGCAAGGAGGGGCGAAAGCGCCCGCTCCAGTTCCAGAACATGGAGGACCAAATCCTCGTCCGTGATCTCTTCCTTCAGGCGCTCAAGCCGCAAAAAAATCCTCTTCCGTTCGAGCGCAAGCAATTCTTCATAGCGGGAGATCATTTTCCGGATGAAGGCATGGTTGTAAAAGCGGCCGAGGTAGGATGCGAGATACCCGTTCCGGTCATGGAGGAGTTCGAGCCTCCCGTCCAATTTATGGACATAGTTTTGCAGGGCGTGGTCGTTTTTTACGGAAAAAAGCGTCACGAATCCCAAGAACTGCGGATCCCCTTCCTCATACAGCCTTGCAAACACTTTTTCAATGATTTCTTTCTTTTTCAGGGAAAAGAGCACACCGTCACCGATCGTAAGCGACCTGTCAACCCCGAGGCGGTAATGGAAGCGTCTGACCAAGGAGAGCGCGAAACTGTCGAAGGTCTGGACTGTGGCCTGATCAAGATAATCCAAGGCCTCCCGGAGGTCATGCCCGGCCTCGATTTCCTGCATGAGTTTTTTCCTGAGCCTTTCCTTCATTTCTCCGGCAGCCGCCCGCGTGAAAGTGAGGACGATCAGGCGGTCAAGACTGACTCCGTCCTTCAAAATCCTGACAATCCTTTCCGTCAGGACCGCGGTTTTCCCGCTCCCCGCGCCCGCATTCACCAGGATGTTCTTCCCTTTTTCGTGAATCGCGCGCCATTGTTCGTCGCTCCAAAATGAATTTTCAGGCTTCTTCGGTATCATCTGTTCCCCTCAAAAACGATAAGTTTTTATATTCCCTGATGCGCACATAATCCCGTTCATCCCGAAAACACAAATCCTTATACGGGCAATATTCGCAGCTGTCAAAGGACCGGGATTTTTTGGGATCGATCCTAAAATCCCCGGCAAGGATGCCCGCGAGCGCTGCTTCGATTTTCTCCCCGACGATTGCCAGAATCTGTTCAAACTCTTCTTCGGAGAGCATGAACCTAAGGCTGTCGGCATGGAAGCCGCTCTTCGTCGTCCTGATCCCCCTGAGGGTGCTCAAGGGGTGCCCGTAATTCCTGTCCAATTTCTCAAGCAATGCCCCCCTGTCGGGGCTGTATCCCGTTTTCCGGAAAAAGCGGAAAAACTGCTCCTCATAGCTGAATCTCGGATCCCGCCCGAACACCGTGTTCGGAAGCACCCTTTGGAGATACCCGCCCCCGAATTTCGCGGAGAGGCCCGCATGCTTCAGAAGATAGAAATAGAGCGGAATCTGGAGATTGAGCCCGTAAACGATTCTCCCGAGATCAATGTCGGCGTTCCCGCTTTTGTAATCCACGACGACATAGTATTCCTCGCCGTCATGGCTGAAACTCTGGATTTTGTCGATCTTCCCTTCCAAAACAAAACCGTCCCGCAAAGGTATCCGAAAGCTCTTCTCTAGCGCGACCGTCTTCAGAGAACTCGTCTCCTCCTCCAATTTGAGGAAACGGCGGAACCTGAGCAGCACTTCCAGGTATTTGCCCGCGAAAAACTCCTCCCGGGCGTTTAGTTCAATGTTCTCCTCTTGCAAATATTCAGCCAGTTTTCTTTTCAGGAACTCCTCCGGCTCTTCCGGATCCTCCACGAGCAGGGCCTCGAGGAGATTGTGGAAGAGGTTTCCGATGAAGAGCGCTTCTTCGTTCCTGACCCTGCTGATGCCGAGGACCCTTTCCAAATAATAGAGGAAGCGGCAACGGAAATACTGGTCCAGCGCGGTGTAGGAGAGGGTTTTCGGAAGCGCTGCTTGCAAATCCTCGGGATTGACCCCGGTGTAGGCATGGCTGTAAGAGCGGTAGGCGAACTCCGGCCAGGTGGAGTGGAGCCGGAAGAGCTCGGGGCTCGTTTCGGAATAGCGATAATACAAATCGAGGCGTTTTCCCAGGCGAATCTGTTCAAGCTTGGGGACATAACTCACGTCTTTCCGCTCAGACTTGACGACCTCATGCTCCAATGAAGAGGCGAGGCCGGAAAGCGGCACCCGGACTCCCCCATGGTTCAGGCTGTAGGAAAGCTCGACCGAAGCAGTCCCATTAATCAGAGCCAGCGCTTTTTCCCGCGCCGCCCGGTTCTTTTCGCGGGAAGTGAAGAGCCCCAGTCTCTCCCGCTCATGGTCCGCCAGGTATTCTTCGTCCAGATGGGTTTCCGGAAAGAGATCCTGGTTGAATCCGAGAATGAAGAGGATGTCGCCCGCATCCAAGTGCTGATCCCGATAATCCCCGACGACTATTTGGTTGGCAAACTCTTCTTTTCCCGGCGTCGTTTTCTTCAATTGGTGGACCAGATCCTCATAAATTTCCCGGACGTAATAATCCTCCCTGAGATAGAGATTCAACACACGTGCCAGATCACCATCCGCAAATCCCGAAAACGCCTTTTCAAAAGCCTCGGAAACCGGACACTCCATGTATAAAGCCAATTCCTCCAAAAATTCCTGAACATGCTCGCATTCATAAAGCGAATGTTTTCCGGAAAGCTCGATGTCGATTCCGGCAAGCAAAAAAGCTTCCTTCAGATAGGGCAGGTATGTTTCCGGAAGCTTTTGGATCTTAATCCTCTCCGCTCCCACCCCGGTATCCAGGAGTTTTCCCACTCTTTGGACCAAGGAAGCTATTTCTTCCTTATAACTAGAAAACTCAAGAATCCGGTGCTTCTTTCTCTTCTTTTCAAAACGGTAATGGATGACATCAGTTTTGGTTTTTATGATTTCCAGCGCCCTCTGGAAACGGTCGCCTTCGAAGAAAGCCCCGACAAGGAGCACGGGGCGGTTTTCATAGAGCCTCTCCAAAAGCGGATTGATTTTCAAAAAGGGCCGGCATTTGTTTTTGATTCTAATCAGCTCATGGATTTTCTGGTTCTGGTAACGGGAATCCACAAGTAAGGAATTCTCGAGCTTTATTTCCGCAAGCTCCGGGGAAATCCCCTCTTCCCGGGCGAGCGCGATCCTTGCCTCAGGCCCGTATTCGCCGAGCAAATCGCGCGCCGCTTCTTGGAAACTCCTAAAACTCGCTTTCACAAGCCCCCTCCTCTCCGAAAGGGCCCGCACGATTTTCTCAAGCACCGCCCCGGAAGCGATGACGAGGGGGTTCTCCATTTCCGTGATCAATTCCAACAATTTCTCCATGTCAATCCCTCAGATAGATGTCGATTTCGATTTTATGCCAATTCCCGATTTTGGACATGGCTTTGATTTTCCCGAAAAGGAGCTTGCCCGCGTCGAGGAGCCTCGCGAAAACGGGGTTATCGAAGCGGGGGACATAGCCGATTTTTTCATCCTTTTTGGTGATGACGGCAATCGCAAGCTCGTCGTGCATGTTCTCCGGCTCGCGGAGGAACCGCAACTCGTCCCCTTCCTTAAGCCCCCTGACGATCCCATCAATCCCTTCCGCATGGCTCGTTCCAGCGACATGGGTCGAGAATAAATAAATGTCGCGGGCATAGGGCCGGGGAAGAACCGGCAGATCCTTGATGAGTTTCAAAGGCAGATTTTTGTCTTTCTTGATGATGTCCATCAGCTGATCTCCTTCTCATAGGTGGGATCGATTTCCTGCAGGCGTTCCTTCAAAAACTCCAGGCTCTTCTTCAATAATTCGATGTCCCTGTCCAAATCCTCCAACTTGTCGTTGACCCATTCGGAATCCGTCAGGAGCTCCTTTTGGTTATAGGGAAAGCTTTTTTCCAGCTTCCGGTTTTTTCTCTGCAGTTTCCTGATCTTCTTCTTGAAATTCTCAATTTCCGCATCCAGCTTTTCAAAGGCCACGGGAGGGGAAGGAAGGATGAAACTATCCAGCAGCACTTCGCATTCCTGCAGGGTTTCCAAATCATTCAATTTATAGGCATTCAGCGTTTTCAGCCACAATTCCTTCATCTCTTCATTGAAATCGGAGTTCAGATCCGGATGAATCCGTTTCGCGATTTTCAGATAAATCCGCTTCACTTCCCGCGCTTCCTCTTTGGTCAGAAGCGGAAGTTTTTCGAATTCCTGGGCCGCCCTGTATTCTTCCAGAATCTTCTCCAGGCGCTCTTCATATTCCCTGAATTCCGCGTTCAGCACTGCCTCGACGAATCCCTTGTCTATTTCTTCGCCCCGGTTGATGTAAAACTGATAGAGCTCGATTTTTCTCCGCAAACGCTCCCCCTCGCAGAAGAGCAGATAGCGTTCGAAATATTTTTCTCCGAAGAGGAGATTGTAACGGTTATAGATCACAAAGTTTTCTTTGAAGATGTCTTCCTGCCTTTTGAAGAGGGCTAAGAACTCTTCTTTCAATCGCGAGAGCTCATTCTGTTTTTCCCGGAAAACAAAATTTTCGCCGATCACTCTATCCCCCCTTTCAATTTAATTATATACCAAAACGGCCCGGAAAACAACACAAAAGGCAGCCCCGACGCTGCCCGTTTCAGCCTTTATCATTCACGAAATTTGCCAATGCCCAAAGCCCCCGGGCAAGTTGGTCCCGGGAACAGGCGAGATTGATTCGTAAAAACCCGTCGTAATCGGAGCCGTAAAGATCGCCCCTGTTGAAGCGGACTCCGTAGTCCGCAAGCCCGGCATTCAACTCCTCGGAACTCATCCCCAGGAAGCGGAAATCAACCCAGGCAAGATAGGTCCCCTCCAGGGGCGCGATTTGCGCTTCCGGAATTCGCTCCCGGAAAAAACTTACCAAGTGGGCATATTGTTCCGTGAGATGCTCATTCTGTAAATCCACCCAATAGGCGCATTTCCCGTAAGCGGCCTTGCAGGCGACGACCGCCAAAAGATCGGGCCCGATGTAGAAACCGCCGATGAAATCCCTTAGTCTTTTCCTGTGCAATGCATTCGGCACGACCATGTTCGCCAAATGGAGCCCGGCGAGATTGAAGGTTTTGCTCGGAGCGAAGACGAGGATGATGTTCTCATGCTCCCGGAAATACTTCCCGGCGGAAGTGAATCTGCTTCCCCCAAGCAATAGATCGCAGTGGATTTCGTCGCTCACGAAGAGAGTACCGTATTTATCTGCCATGGCCAGCAGGGTCTCGGTTTCTTCCCGCGTCCAAACCCGCCCCACGGGATTGTGGGGGCTGCAGAAGATGATCATATCCACGCCGTCTTTAAGGATTTCCTCAGTTTCCCGGAAATTGATTCTGTACTTGCCGTCCTCCAGCAGCAATTTGCTTTCGACAAGCCTCCTCCCCGAGCGCTTCACCACATCATAGAAGAGATTGTACACGGGCGTGTAAATCAAGATTTTCGCATTCTCATCCGTCAGGGCGAGAACGGAAAACATCAATGAGGAAACTACCCCCGTGGTCGCAAGCACCCACTCGGGCTTGATTTCATATCCGTAACGCTCCGCCGTCCACCTTCCCAAAATCTCATAATACTCCTGGTCAAGATAGGAATATCCGAAAGCGCCGTGCTCAACCCTTTCTTTGAGCGCCGCGATGATTTCCGGAGCGGTCGGATAATCGGAATCGGCGGTTGTAAAGGGGATGAGGGTTTTCCCGGCCTCTTCCCGCAGATAATCCCATTTGTAACAGGAAGTGTTGAGACGGCTGAATGGTTTATTGAAAAGATCCATAATCTCCTCCCGCATAAATTATACCACAGAACCATGCAAAGAGAAAAGGACCTCTTGCGAGGTCCCCTGCTTTAATTGTTTGCATGCCCAAAGCAGCAGAGCAGATCTCGGTTGTTTTAGATGGTAACCTCCGAACCCATGTCCTTTAGACACTATTATCCTAACCAAAAAAAGGGATTATATGCAAAAAATGATGGTTTTTCTTTTTATTTTTGATATAATAAAGTTATTAGAGGAGGATAGAATGGAACAGAAAAACAAGTTATTGAAACGAACCAAATGGTCCTATAGTTTGGGCGGCATCGGCCGCGACATGACCTATGCTCTGGTTGCAACATTCTTCTTGACCTATGTGCAATATGCGGTCGGACTCACCGCCGCGCAATTTTCCGTAATCGGAGTCATTCTCATCATCGGCCGCGTCTGGGACGCCGTGAATGACCCGATCATGGGCGCGATCATTGAAAACACGAGAACGCGTTGGGGTAAATTCAAACCCTGGGTCCTGATCGGCGCAGTCTTCACCGCCATCGTCATCATCGTCATGTTCAACTGGCGGCCGATGGGCAATGCCGGCTGGAACTATGTCATTTTCTTCGCGGTGATTTATCTCCTCTGGGAGATTGCCTTCACCATGAACGACATCTCCTATTGGTCGATGCTTCCGGCGCTCACGACCGATGAAAAAGAAAGGAACAGCATCACGACGCTTGCGGTCGTGTTCGCAGGGGTCGGGGCCTTCGCTGCCAATGCCGGCATCAATTTCATCACGGTCGGAAACGCAATCAAAGGCTACAGCATGGTTTCCATCATCATTGCTCTCTTCCTGGTCGCTTGCCAACTGCTTACTGTTTTCGGGGTCAAGCAAACCGTGCAGACGACGGGAGAAATTGCTGCTGACGGTTTTAGGGTAGAAAGCAAGGAAGACAAAGTCACCTTTAAGAAAATGTTCAATGTGATCAGAAACAACGACCAACTGCTTTGGATCATCCTGGCGATGCTCCTTTACAATGTCGGGAGCGGCATCCTCCATGCTTTGGGTTACAATTTCTTATACATGGAATTAGGGTATGACGGCTTTCTGGCGATGGTTTTCGTCGCCACTTTCGGAGTGAGCAACATCGGAATCCAGGCCTTCTATTCCAAACTCGTCAATAAATTCGGAAGAAACAAACTGCTACTCTACAGTTTTATTGCCATCGCCGTGGGCTATCTCCTTCTCTTCTTTGCGGATCTTCTTCCCTTCCTGCCAATGAGCATCATCACCGTCTGCTTCTTCGGAATCTTCTGCTTTGCGGGTCAGGCCATTTTCTACATGATCCTCACGGTCAACATCGCCAACACCGTTGAGTACAACGAATACCGCACCAACGAGCGGAACGAAGCTGTAATCTTCTCTCTGAGGCCCTTCATGGCAAAAATGGCCAGCGCCCTACAGCAGGGCATCGTCACCCTCGTTCTCGTGACTTCGGGCATCTTCACTCTTTCCCAAAACGTCACCTTCCTCGAAAACCAAAAAGCGGACTACGACAAAATGGATGCCGCAGAGCAAGAGGAATATAAATTGAATGTAGAAGAGCAGAAGGTCATCCTGGATGGTGAAGAATTTGAAGACTTAACCGAGCAAGAAAAGCTTGATTTCTACGAAATGCTCAAGCAGGTAGACTACAGGAGAAACGAAACAACCGGCAAAGAAGAAATGTACATCAATGAAGCCGCGGACCTTAATTTCAAAAACAAAGCCACAAGCTTCATGCGCTGGTATCTGAGAAGCGCAATCACGCTCGCGCCGACCTTGCTCATTTACCTCTCCTATCTTGTGCTGAGGAAAAAATACATCATCGACGAAGAAATGTATCAGATGATGGTCAAAACAATTGCAGCCAGAAAAAATGCTGAAGGCGAAGATTTCGCCGTAACCTGATCACCGCAATCAAAAACAGAGGCTCCGGTCTCTGTTTTTTTATACATTTTTACATTACGGGTCAGATTTCTTCCGCCAAATCGTCAAGAATGATTCTGGCGATTCCGAGCAAGCCGTAACCGATATGGGCACCCACGGTCGGAGTGATGACGGAAAATTCGACGCTTTCCACATTCGGCATTTCCTGCTTCACCCGTTCCATCAGTTCCAATGCGTCCTCATGGCGCCCCGCATGCTGGACCAAATAACGCACGCGTTTGTGACCAACGCTTTTTTCCTTGACGATTTCAAGAATGCGGTTAATGGCTTTTTTATGCGTCCTCACCTTTTCATAAGGAACGATTTTCCCTTCATCGTTGAGCTCTAAGATCGGTTTGATTCCGACAAGGCTGCCGATGAAACCTTCAACGGTGCTCAAGCGTCCGTTCTTCACCAGATATTTCAAATCGTCGACAACAAAGAAAGCGACGGTGTTGTTGCGTAATTTTTCGCATTCCGCCAGTATCTCTTCAACTGTATAACCTTTATTGGCCAGGATCTCCGCATAATACGCGACATATCCTTCCATGATACAGGCAGTTCTGGTGTCAAATACATAGAAATTTACTCCCTCAAAGATATCCTTCCCGATTGCCTGGAGGTTTTCCCCGTAGGCGCTCAAGTTAAAGGAAATCGGGAAATGGATGACATCCGTGCAACCCTCCGCTTTCCATTCTTCGACGCGCGCCATGATTTCGCCCGGTGTCGGGGCCGAAGTCGTCGGAATGATGTCGCTTTTTTTCAGCCGCTCGTAGAATTCATCAGCGGTGATGTCAATTCCGTCAATTAATGTTTCGTTTCCGAAATGAATTGCCGTTCTAGTTATTTTCACATTATGCTTGCGCGGAAAATAATCCAAACAAGAACTGCAATCAGCTGTGATTCCTATTTTCATAACTTGTTCCTCCGTCGTTTATATTATAACAAATGCTCAAAAAAAAGAAAAGAAAATACAAAAAAAAGGCCGCCCTGCGGCCTATCTGACTTTGAACCGATAATGATCCCAGATATAGTTTTTAAGTTCTTCATTCGTAAACCCCGTTTCCTTGAAGACCTGAGCCACGAAATCATCAACGGTCGACTGTTTTTTTGAAATCCGGAAGAGATTTCCCTTGGTCGTCTTTTTGATTCCGGGTACATTGCGGATGAAATTAATCAAAAGTTCTTTTTCAAGACCCATTTTCTCGATTTTCTCCAACGCGGGATGCTTCCGGTAGTATTTCTCTTTGAGGAGGCTATCATAGGTGAAATAACGGTTCTTGGGAAGGATTTCCGCAAGCGCTTGGACATAGGCTTTGATATCCTCGGTTTTCAATCCCCGCTTTTCCAAATAGGAGATGTTCAGGAGCTTGTCCTTGCTTACCTGGAAAGCAAGGTACTCCTGCCGGAGCGTTTCCACAAACAATATCAGCGTCGTCTCGCGGATTTGCCTGTCCTTTTCCGTGATCTTGTAAACATCTTCCGCAAGCACCTTCTCAAAAAAGATTTCTTTCAGTGAAGAATACCCTTCTTTGATGATGTAGTTCACGTCATGGGTTTTGTATCCCAAATCCTTGAGCCAGAAATTGGAGAAGTATTGATAGTCGGAAGGTTTGATTCCTTCTTTCCTCAAAATCTCAGTAAGTTCTCCCAGCTCATAGAAATCATCCTTCATGATCTTCCTAATTTTTTCGAGCGTTTCTTCGGATACCCGCGGTTTGAAATTATAAAGGATCTTCAGGGAGATGTAATCCCCGAGCGTGGAATTGATGACATTGACCAAGGTTCCGGCATGGTAACCGTAGCGTTTGATCAGGGAGTTTGTAAAAGCGGGGAGCCTGACGGGAGTTTTCAGCTTCCTCCAGTTTTCCACAACCACGTCCGCATAGTTCTTTCCGTGCACGGCGAGCATCGGCTGGCGGTTGAAATCAACCTTCCCTTCGAATTCCTTCTCGCCGGCAAACAACCTCCGCAAAATGAAATGGAGCTCATAGCCGTCCCTGATGTCGGCTCTTTCCATCAATTCGGGGTATTTCTGATGGAAGAAGGTGCAGGAATAAACGGAATTGACTTCGTAGAGAATCTTCTTCAGTTCCGAAACCAATTCCGGGGTGAGCTTTCCATAATCATAATGGCGGACATTCTGCAAGCCTTGGACGGTGTTGGAGACGATGTCAATGTATTTATCGAATTTGTAATCAAGATTGTTTTCGTCAGCGACCTTCTGCGCGAGCTTGACAATTTTGCTTTTGTGCATGCCCTCATCGGGAACGAAATGCTCGATCACATATTCCATGAACTGCCTTTTGGTCAGTTTGGGAACGGTTTTCCCGTAAATCGTGATCCTTTCGGAAAAGACTTCGGGGAGCGAATCCTTGAATTCGTCCAAATCGAAGGCGGGAATCTTGCCCTCCTCCATCAATTCGAGCATATATTCTTCGGGGAAGACATATTCTTCGTCAAATGTGTATTTCTTCCCCAGGTACTTCACGATATTGAAGGAAAAATCGTCGAGTCCGAAGATTTTCTTAAAAACCGCCGGATGCCAAACATATTTATTGTACTCTTTTACAAAACTCTCTTCGTAAAACATCGCGATGTCCGCCATCCTGTCGCGGACGATCTGCCTGATCCTTTCCCTGGTTTTCCGGAATTTGTCCGCCACCGTCTGCAGCGTCGCTCCGGAAAATCTTTCCAAAATGATTGCTTCGCTTTCTTTCTTAATCTTGACAAGTTTCAGTTTTTCGCGGAAATAGGGGAGTCTGATTTCTTCGTTGCCGATGATCAAATCGGTGTTCTCGGAGAGTTTTTTGATGAATTTGTCCAAATCAAAAGCAAGTTTGTTTTTCTTGGCAAAGTTCAGGAGTTCCGAAAAACTGACCTTGCCATAGTAATCTTCAATCAGCATGGTCCGGAAATAGGAAAAAGTGGAATCCGGAAACTCCGTGTAATATTTCTTGAATTCTTCCAGAATCGCTTTCAGAGTTTTGTAACTGAAGAAATCCAGCAAAATGCCCTGCAAGTAATATTCCCTGATCTTTCCGAGTTTGAAGATCCCCAGTTTATGCAGGCTCGTAATCGCCCCCCGAGAAAAGCCGAGTTTTTCCACGGGGAGGGCATCGGAAGCGTGGTTTTTGCTGTAAATCGGAATGACCGCGGCAAGATTTTCCCTTTCCGCTATCTCCTTCAAAATCCCCAAGAGCTGAACAAGGGATTTGGTGCCGAGATTTTCCACGGCGTAAATTTTTACCTGTTCGACCAAGCCGAATAATTGGGATACGTTGCGGATGGAGCTGTGGCTGAGCGCGTTCAAAGTTCTAAGATTCAGATTCAGCTCTTCCAAAGTATATTTTTCGTCCAAATGACGGTAGGGGCAGTCCTCAGTTTTTTCTTCCAATTCCAGGAACAGTTTCTTGCGTTTATGTTCGCCGAGGACTTCTTTGAGCTTCGCTATTTCTTCCGAATCCAAGATCCCTTCCAAATCAGCCCTGACCAAATCAAAAACCGTCAAAACCCCGCTTTCTTCCAATTTTTCAATGATTCTTACAGACAGTTTTAAAATTCTGATTGAAATATTCATATGCACCTCATCATAAATAAACATAGAAATTATACAATAACTAAAGCAAAAAGTCAAACCTAATAACGCAAATCGCTACAGATTTCGCGAATAAAGTCGCTGATATTCTCACCCAATTTTTCCGCCATTTCCGCGGGGTCGGAGGTCAGGTTTTTCGACTCCTCCATGGCATGATCCAGGTTCTTAAGGAACCCCTCCGGAATCCCAGCTTTCGGATTGAACCCAAAGGCGGAAACCACCAGCCTGCTGATGTAAGTGTGGGCAGGGGAGATCCGTTTATTTCGGAATAAATTCCTCTCATTCGGAAGAACCAACTCTCCATAGGCGTTCTTTCTGTGCAAAAGGAGCCAAATTTCAAAGCAGGGACTGGTCACCAAAATCCTGATTCCGCTGCCTTTGATGATTTTTAAAAAATCCAGGTAGGATTGTTTCGGATCCGGGTGGTTTTTATAGCTGTCCCGGTCAAAGACCATGAAATAAACACCGCCGGGATCGTTTTTTTCCTTTCTGAAGGCCTGCAGAAAACCATAGAGTTGGCGGGGAGTGTTGCTTCCCCGGTCGCGGGCGGTTCTTTCCAGATAAACGATGGCGATGCTGTTCCTGACCCTTCTCCGCAAAAGCTCCCTTTCCAAGAGCCTAAAATATGAGGGTTCGGTGTTCGTCCCTTCCATGATCAAATAGTAAGTCCGGAAAGGTTGGACGGTTCCGACCCTCGGTTTCAGGTAACGGTTGTAGAGCGAAACCCTTTCCCTGATGGCCATCATTCATCACCAAGCAGGGGGATGCCGCCGTAACGGCCGGAAAGGTAAGCTTTCCCGAGATCGCTCTCGTTTTCTTTCCGGAAAATGTCGAGCGAAAAGATTTTCGAAGAACCGTCCGCCTGCTTTTCCGCAAACCACACCTCATCCCTCCGCACCAATTCCGAGCGCAGCAGGTTCGCTTCATGGGTCGTGAACATGAGCTGCACGTTGTTTTCCCGGAGGCATTTTTTATAGGTCAAGAGGTATTGTTCCGTAAGCAGGGGATGGATGCTCCTGTTGATTTCATCGATCAGATAGACCGCGTTCGGAATCGGACTGATGATGATGTCGATCAAGTCAAACATCCGCTTGGTGCCGTCCGACTCTTCCCCGAATTCGTATTCGAGTTCGGAGTTTTGGTGTTTCAGGTAAACCTCGAAAAGCGACGGCCCCTGGCTGTAATCAATGTAATAGAGCGCGTCCTTGAGCCTGATTCCGAAAGGAACGCTGCTCTTCCCGATTTCATCCAAAATGCGCCCGTAAATCTCCGGACCGTGTTTTTTGAGATCCTCCTGGGTTATCCTCCGGAAGCCGATTTCGGAAATGCCCGTGTCATAATTCTTGAGCATCCGCACGAACTGCGGGCGGTTTTTCATCAGCCCGCTTTCCAGACGCAAAAATTCCTGCTCCTGGAAGTTGACGAGGAGCTTGTCGGAAAACCATCCCCGGACCGCTGCCAGGTCTTCGTTTTCCGGGGCGGCGAGGCTGACCAGGAGCCGGTCGGGTTCCTCCCGGAGTTTCTTCTCCATTTCCGAAACCGAACCTGAAGTCTCTCCCCAGGTAAATCCGTTTTCGGTTCTGGAAAAAATCAATCTCTCCTCGTCGTCGCTTTCTATCTCATAGAGGTATTCGCTCTTCAATTTCCCCCCATGGAGCACGAATGCAAA
>LFRY01000025.1:20712-21893 GCA_001512995.1 Acholeplasmatales bacterium DTU067 | reverse complement strand
AAGCAAAACCTTCCAGAACAAGTTTCTTTCCGAAAGCAATCGCTTTGATGAAATTGCTTTTTCCGGAAGAATTGGCGCCGAAAATAACGGCTTTTTTCAATAGCCTGATTTCATCGATTTTGATCAAATCCCCGTCTTCCCCGAGGCTCGGAACCATCGACAGGCTCTGTTCGTCGGAAAAAGATAGGAAATTGCTCACTTTAAAATTCACCAGCATGGCATCACCTCATCTAAATTTCATACAACCGGTATTCGCGGCTCCCGAGGCCGATTTTTTCCGCATGCTCCAACCCCGCTTCCCCGAAGGTATGGGGATGGATGCTCTTGAAATGGTCCCTTCCCACGGACTCATATTTCGGGTTCAAGGGCGCTTTGTTCACCAAATCCAAAGAAGCCTGGTCGAGCGCGACCGGATCGAAAGAAGCCAAAAAGCCGATGTTTCCCACGATCGGGATGTCGTTCTTCCTTTCGCAGTCGCAATCAGGACTCACGTCCAAAAGGAAGTTGATGTGGAAGTGTTTTTTATCCTTCAAAACGGCATAGGCGTATTCCGCAACCTTCCGGTTCATGTTGGCGCTCGATTCCGACCAATCAGCCCGAATCGCGTCATAGGGGCAATGGGAAATGCAGTAGCCGCAGCCGAGGCAGAGTTCTTCATCGATCCTCGCTTTCGGCGCAAGGCTGATTGCCCCCTGGGCGCATTGCTTCAGGCAGATGCCGCAGGCCCGGCAGAAATCCTCGCGGATCCGCGGTTTCCCCGCGGCGTGGATTTCCGCTTTCCCCTGGCGGCTGGCCCCGCCCATGCCGAGATTCTTCAGGGCGCCGCCGAAACCCGCCATGTCATGGCCCTTGAAATGGTTGAGCGAGATGATGATGTCGGCTTCGCGGAGCGCTCTTCCGATCTTGGCCTTTTTTATGTGTTCCAGATTGATTTCCACCTCTTGCGCATCGAGCCCCCTGATGCCGTCCGCGATGATCACGTGGCAACCCGTCTGAAAAGGGTTGAACCCGTGTTCATAGGCGACTTCCAAATGCTCGAGCGCGTGTTTGCGTCTCCCGACATAGAGCGTGCTGCAGTCCGTGAGGAAGGGAAAGCCCCCGTTCCGCTTCACGATCTCAGCGACCTTCCGCGCATAATTGGGTCGGAGGTAGGCAAGATTCCCCGGTTCTCCGAAATGGAG
>LFRY01000025.1:11262-20698 GCA_001512995.1 Acholeplasmatales bacterium DTU067 | reverse complement strand
TTGAGCGCGACAAATTTATTCTGGAAACCGAGGGTTTCCATGCCGGCCACCGTGACCAATCTTTCCAGTTTCACATAGAAATTCTCATACCTTCCGAGCCTCAAAGAAGTGAAAAATACCTTCGAGATCATATTCTCCCCCTAAATGTATTTATGCAAGTCCGGATTGCAGGCTCCCCTCACCATGAGCGTTGCCCGCGCGGCATTGATGCCGTATCTGAGTCCCTCCTCGAAAGATTTCCCCGAAAGCAGGCCGTGGATGACGCCGCTCATGAAGGCGTCCCCGGCGCCGTTTGTGGAAAGGACGCGGGCGGGGGGGACGGGCATGTTGTTTGATTCTTTTCCGTCATTGAAATAAACTGCTTTCGGACCGTCCGTCG
The DNA here is from genome assembly GCA_001512995.1 of Acholeplasmatales bacterium DTU067. Classification (GTDB taxonomy): domain Bacteria; phylum Bacillota_I; class Bacilli_A; order ML615J-28; family CAG-698; genus DTU067. The sequence continues at coordinate 20,319 of LFRY01000025.1, read as the reverse complement.
CGACGACCCTCTTCACTCCCGCCCTGACCAGCGCTTCTATTTCCGCCTTGACGCTTCCTTCGCAACCGGAAAGGGCGCAGATTTCCGCCCTGTTTCCCTTGAGAAGCGCGATTCTATCCAAATAGGGCTTAATCTGCTTGCTCTTTTCGACCGAAGTCGCATCGATGTAGATTTGCCCGCGCACGTTTTCAAACAGAAATGCCAGGGCCTCCCGCGAGAGATTGGCGTCAAAAAACAGATGTTCAAAGGAATTGATGTAATCCAAATTTTTTTCCAAATGCTCAGGATCGATTTCCTTCACGATTTCATTCTCGCAGACGGCAACCAAGAGGTCGCCATCGGCATCCGCAACCGCCAAATAGAAGCCGCTTTGTTTATCCGAGAAAAGGGAAGCGGAAAGGTCAATCCCCAAGCCCTGCAAATCCTTGTGAAGCATTTCGCCGAAGGCGTCAGTTCCGAATGCGGAAAGGAGCGCGACCTGATTTCCCAAGCGCGCCAAATTCTCGGCAATGTTCCTGCCGACACCGCCGAAAGAGAATTCCACCGAGCCGATGTTGGAATCCCCCATTCTGAGTTTTCCCTTCGAAAGCGCAATCATGTCAATGTTGGCCGCACCGATGACCAATATCTTTTCCATATTTTTATTATACCATGTAATCCGGAAAAATATAGGGATTTTATTAAAAAATTATCAGAATTTTATTTACAATTTTCAGCCCATAAAGTATACTAAGTACAGAGGTGATAGAATGAAAGTGATACCGCTTCCCCTTTACCATGAGAAAAGAGAAGGAAAGCTGGTGCTTGCGGACACCGGTTTCAGTTACTCTGAGGAATTGGCCAACACCGCCTCCATCTTCAGGGATTATCTCAGAAAAGAGGCGGGAATCAGCCTCCGCGAGGAAAAGTTCCCTAAAATCAATTTTCTGCTCGACTTCAATCTCCGACCGGAGGAATACCGGCTAGAAATCTCCGAGCACAGCCTGAACCTATCGGCAAGAAGCGACCGGGGCGCGCTCTACGGCGTCCACACACTCATTCAGCTCCTGGAATATGGGGACGGAAAACATTATTTTCCGGCAATCTATATCGAAGATGCCCCCCACTTTTCCTACCGGGGCTTCATGCTCGACATCGTGCGGCATTTCTTTGATAAGCGCGAAATCATGCATTTAATTGAGCTTGCAAGTTTCCATAAACTGAATTATTTCCACCTGCATTTGACTGACGACCAGGGGTTTCGTTTCGAAAGCGAGAAATTCCCCCGCTTAAATGAAATCGGCTCCAGGCGCCGGGGAACGATTCTCAAAGACGGAACCGAGGACGGCATTCCCCACGGCGGCTATCTCACGAAGGAGGATCTGCGGGAAATAGTCGCGCATGCAAAAAAGTTCCATCTGGAAATCATCCCGGAAATCGATCTCCCCGGGCACACGAACGCGATTCTCGCTGCCTATCCGGAACTGCTCTGCGAAGGCGTGAACAAAAAAGTCGAAGTCCGCACCTCCTGGGGAATATCCAAGGACATTCTCTGCGCGGGGAATGAAAAAACATATGCTTTGCTTGAAGAATTGCTTTTGGAAATCATCGAAATCTTCCCCTCGCGCTACATCCATCTGGGCGGGGATGAAGCGCCGAAGGCAAACTGGAAAAACTGCCACCGCTGCCAGGAAAAAATCGTTAATGAAAACCTGGCTGACGAGGAGGCTCTTCAAGCCCATTTTACAAACCATTTCGGGAAATTTTTGGAAAAACACGGCAAAACCGTCATCGTCTGGAACGACGGCCTCCACCCCGATCTCGATCCGAAAATCATCATCGAGCACTGGAAACCGGGAACGAGGAAAAGGACCGTCAAGGCCGCCAATTCCGGACGCAAGGTAATCATGTCCGATTTCCTCCATCTCTATCTTGACTATCCCCACTGGATGACGCCGCTGGCAAAAACCTATGCTTTCGATCCCCTCAAGGGCGTCGAAAAACCGGAAAACATCCTCGGCGTGGAAGCCCCCCTGTGGACGGAATGGGTCGCTTCCCGTTCAAAGATTGATTTCCAGGTCTTCCCGCGCCTGGCGGCCGCAGCGGAGGTCGCCTGGACTGCTCCGGAGTTGAAGGATTACGAGAACTTCGTTTCCAGGCTTCAAAAACTCTATTCCCTCTATGAAAAAATGGGCGTGAACTACGCCCGCAACAAGGAAAAAAAGCCCTCCATCTTAAAGCGCCTGGCAGGTACCAGGAGATGGTGGAAGGACGAGGATTCGGAATTCAGAAAAAATTAATCCCTCTTGCGAGGGATTTTATTCTTCCATTCCTTCTACATTATGATAAATCTCCTCCACGTCGTCAAGCTCCCTGAGCTGCGCCAGCAGGCGTTGGAATTGCTTGATGTCATCCTCGGCTTCGAGGGTGACTTTCATTTTCGGGAGAAACGTGATCCCATCCTCAATGAATTCCATTTCCGGATCCGCTTCCAGCAACGCGTCCTTGATTTTTTGGTATTCGGTAGCGGGCGCGACGACGGAAGTCATTCCCTCATCCGCGTCGATGTCCTCGACTTCGCAATCGGCCCCAAGCAGAATGTCCAAAGCCGCTTCCGCGCCCAAACCTTCGAAAGCAAAGACCGACACATGATCGAACATGTGGCTGACGCTGCCCGAAACCCCGAGTTTGCAACCGGATTTTGTAAAAGCGGTGCGGATGTCAGTGAAGGTCCGGTTGACATTGTCGGTGACGCAGTCGACGATGATGAGCGAATTATTCGGCCCGAAACCCTCATAGCGAACCTCCTGGAAAGCCCCGGAAAGACCCCCCTTGGCTTTGTCAATCGCCCTTTGGATGATGGCGGAAGGGATGTTTGCCTTCCTTGCTTTTTCGATTTCTTTTTTCAGGGCCTGATTCGTTTCCGGATCGGGAACACCGCTCCTGGCGGCTTTATAGATCGCCACACCGTATTTCGCGTAATGCTTGCTTTTAAAAGCCGCGGTTTTTGCCATCGCTGCGGCCCGCACTTCAAAAGCTCTTCCCATTATCTTAACTCCTTTTTCCTTTTTTTATAGTATAGCATTTTTTCATTCTTTTTTCCAGCATTTCCAAAAGATAAAAGCTGCCAACGGCAGCTATGAATAAGTATGTTTTCATATACAATTTTTACAGGTTATACAAAAATGATAGTTTACTGGTTAATAATACTCTTTATTTGGTCTTTATCCAAGGTACATGATTTATTATAATTTTCCCAGACCTTTAACATCTTTCTATACCTATTTAGAGTTTCAAAATGTGTATCATAATTTAGAGACTTACTATCATCTTTTAATTCTTCAAAAAGGTTTAAAGATTCGAATATAAACTGCACGTAACATAGATATTTTGCTTCAAAATTACCATCAAAACCTTTAAATTTTATATCCTCTGGATTAATCCCGCTCTTATCTTGCAAATTGTTGTATGAAGTCTTAAGAGCTCGGTACATATTTAAAATTTTAAAAACTTCATTACATTCTCCTATAGTCATTTCTTCCTGTAAATGTCCGGTTATCATCTCATATTGCAGTTCGTAACCATTTTCTAATACTATTCTCATCTTTTCAAAATCGTATTCTTGATTGTTTGGATATAACTTTTTCAAAATTTGAAGCAAAAAAATAAGTATTATTCTTTCAGTTTTTGTCATTTCCCCATTACTCCTTCCTATTTCTAAATTTTTTTATCACGAATTTTGTTGATTATTTTTTAAGAGGATAAACCGGCTCTACGGCGTCAAATTCGGGGATGAGTGCCTGAGATTTCCGAAAGTTTTCGCGCATTTTCTGATAAAAAGGCTTTATTTTTTAAAAAGAATCTGGTATAATACCTAAGGAAAGCTCCCATAGTTTAATGGTAAAACAAAGCAATGGTAATGCTTAGACCCAAGTTCGATTCTTGGTGGGAGCACCATTTGCAAATAACGCATTTCGGAACCGAAATGCGTTTTTTTTATTTCTGACCCTCCCAATCCTTTTTATACAAGATGTATCTTAGGGCTTCGTAGGTTTTCCCGGTCTGCTGGAGATAAATCTCAGCCCTTTTCAAAAACCTAAACCAGCATTTTTCGATGACCCTGCGGAATTGGTTGTTGAAGGAGAAATGGTTGGCGGTGAAAGCGTCGAGCAGGTTTTCTTGAAAAAAAATGGTCGATCACTTTCTGCGCCGCTTCCGGCACCAGCCCCCTTCCCCAGTAATCTCTGGAAAGCGAGTATCCGATTTCTTTCACCCGCAAATCCTTATATTCCTCTTCCTGGTTTGCCCAGGATTCATGGATGCCCAAGGACCCGATTGCTTTCCCGTTTTCCTTATACACAATTGCAAACACCTCTTCTCCGGCAATGAAGAAAGAAAGTATTTTCTTTGTTTCCTCAAGCGAGATGGGGCCAGCCGGCCATCTCTCCCACTACCGGAACGGAGGCGTATTCAAGAAAATTCGAGGTCGCTTTCCTGCCAAGCGCGAAGCACCAATCTGTCCGTTTCAAGATTTTTTACTGAAATATTCACATCCATCGTTTTATTCCGATCACGGTTTATACTTAATCTTCACTATCCTAATATTATATTCGTAGGTTTTAAAACCTTTTCTGATTTTAATTTTATAACTGATGTCCTGATATTCCTGTTTTGCAAGACTCGAATCGGCACGGTTATTGGAACCGATGATTTCCAAAGTATCTCCTTCCGCCAGTTCCAAGGTTGGAACCGCAATTTCATAATAATAACTCACGCCCCCGATATCAAGATAATTCTTTCTTCTTTCTCCATGGGGGAGCGAACTCATGATGATTTCTTCCTCATTCACCCTGAGAATCAAATCCGGAATCAGGATGAATAAGACTTCCGGGGATGTTTTTGAAATATCATTCCCGTCCTTATCGAAGAGGCTGGCATAAACTTTGTCATTGGGTCCCACCTCCCCGGGCTGGATTTCAACCCCATCCACAAATAACCTCACGGTTTCATCTTCGCGGATACTCCTTGTTCTTTCTTTATCAGAATAAAGTCTTTCCCGTACAGAGAAATAATTACGAAGATCAATTTCGAAAATGTCGTAGCCGACAATGTAGGTTGAGTCATCTTTCCGCTTAAGCCAGGACTCTTCCACGGGGTCAACCACCTTTACAAACAAACTATATTTAACTTCCGGATTCACCGCGGAGATGATTCGTATCTCCCCCGTGCCCACTTTGATCGGATAAAAACGCCTGAGCTCATGGTTGTATTCGAAATGATTGCCGTCATAGAAGATGTAATAATCCCGGAAAGGATCCACTTCCAAATTCAAAGAAAAATATTGGTATTTCTTGTCCATTAGCGGGAGCCTCACTTTTACCTGCACCGCATTATCCACCACTTCCCTGACAAAACTCGGATATCGGTTGTCGTAAGAAAAATGCTTGAATTCCCGGCCCTCGATGCCTGTTACTTGGAGCGTTTCCGGAACGGGATTAGTGAATCGGAGATTGCAGACGGATTCGGGGATAATGATTCTTTTGTAAGAAGATTTTTCTACGTAGCAATAAGCGAGATAGATTTGTGCGGATTTTTTGTCAAGCTTGGGGAAATAGTAGCTCACGCCATTTGCGAAATAGTTCGGAAGGTTCATGGGATTGGTGACTGCTTTGCCCAAATAAAAGTGCTCGCTTTCCTCACCCTCATACTTCACCAAGGGAACGACGGTGTTGTCCTGCCACTTCCCAAAAACAAGTTCGACAGGCTCCCGCTCCCCGTTCTCATAGACATGCTCAGCTTTGTAATAAGAAAGCGGGAAGGAGTTGGCATGGGACAGGTCCAGAGCTTCCGGAACGGCATTTGTCAGTTCGATTCCCAGGTAATTGTTTTTGCAGGGGACGGAAAAATCAAAAACGGAGGGTTTGGAGCCTTCGTCATGGTAAAAGGTGCAGCTCATCGAAACCGGAATTTCTCCGTCCCTTCTTTGATTGGGAATCTGCAAGCGGACCGTCCGTTCCCCTTCCTCCCCCTGCGCATCGCCGACGCGGAACCACGATGAGAATTTATCCGTATCGCTTGGAAGGAGAGTTTCGTCCGAGTAAACGAGGGCGGTGAAATCATAGGTGCCCCCGCCCTTCACCTCCTGCACGGGTCTTCCCATCCGCATCCCTGATTTCGATGTCGATCCGGTTGGGATAGCCTCCGGCCCGGACATTTAAACTGAATTCATCCCTGACATTGTACAGGGTGGAATTGATTGTGACGTGGTAGACTCCTGTTTTCTTGAATTGATAACCCAAATATGCGCCTTTCGCATACGAAAAAAGGACCTGCGACTCGTAGGGATCATCTTCGTGCCTGACATAGATTAATATATGCTTTTTGTCCCTTTGCCCAAAATCAAGCAGATTGAAATCAACATAATCATACAAATGGAAACCCTTTTCGCTTTCATCCTCGGGGTTCCTGTATTCCTCGTTGTAATTGATCGCCCCGTAGTCAAACACGGTTTCCGGATCCGGTTCTTCTGCGGGAGGAGCGGGATTTTCGAAAGGAAAGCAGCCTGACAAAAGAAAAACAAGAGTTAAAAATCCGATTGTTTTGATGGTTTTCATGGGCATCCCTCCTACATGGGCTTGTTTATATATTCCAGCGCGGCTTTCAGGATTGCTTTGTCGCTGTCGAAGGTGAGCAATTCATGAGCCTCATCGGCCTTGAGAAAATAGATTTCTTCAATCTCTTCCTCCTGTTTTCTATAATCCCTGTTCCTCGCTTTTGCAACAAAAAACACCACTTCCTTGAGGCAGCCCGGATAGGGGGAGTACTCAACCGTTTTTCTGAAACCCGTGTCCAAAACAACTTCGAGGCCCGTCTCTTCCCGGATTTCCCTGATGGCGGTTTCCGCTTCCGTCTCAACCCCTTCCATGTGCCCTTTCGGAAAGGAATAATGGCCCTGTTTCATTTTCTCGATCAGAATATATATATTTTCTCCATCCGGAAAATAGACGACCGCGCCCGCGCTTTTTTCGCGGATCATGCTAGAGACCTTCCCTGACATAATTCGGAAGCGCGAAAGCGGCCTGATGGACTTCTTTGTTGTAATATTTCAGTTTGAAACTTGCCAGGAGCTTTTCGTCGCCCCTGAATTCCGGATGGGTTTTTTTCGAAGCATATCCGAAAAGCCAGTGCCCGCTCGGATAGGTCGGTATGAATGCTTGATAGATGGTTGCGATCGGAAAGAGGGGTTTGAGTTTTCTGTGGATGTCCCGCATGGACGCCCTCGTGTCGTCAAAATAGGGGCTTTCGTGCTGGTTGATGAAAATCCCCTCATCGGAAAGCAGGCGTTGGCAATTCTTATAAAATTCGTTTTTATAAAGCGAAAGCCCGGGACCGGAAGGATCGGTCGAATCGACGATGATGAGGTCATAGGTTTTCTCCGCTTTCTCCACATATTCGATCCCGTCCGCAAACATAAGGTGGACTCTCGGATTATCGAATGCATGCGCCGTGAGCGGCAAATACTCCCGGCAGACGCGCACGACTTCCTCGTCGATTTCCACCATGTCGACCACCACATCGGGATAGCGGAGGAGTTCCCTCACCGTGCCCCCGTCCCCGCCGCCGATGACCAGGACTTTTCTGATGGCGGGATTCGCGTTCATGGGAAGATGGGCAATCATCTCATGGTAGATGAACTCGTCCCTCTCGGTCAGCATAATGTAGCCGTCCAAAGCCATGAATCTGCCGAATTCATAGGAATCATAAATGTCAATTTTCTGGTACTTGGTTTCCTTGGAAAAAACATGTTTCTTGATTCTGACCGACAGTTTTACATAATCGGTCCAATATTCAGTAAACCATCCCATCTTCTCACCTCATTTTCGGAATGTTCATTCCGTAAAAAATCTCCACCATTTCCTGGTTGATCTGCTGCTTGATGCATTCCTTCTCGCTTTCTGAGAGGCTGTCGGCATCGATGTTAAACAAATAATTGTCAAGAACGAATTTCTTAAGCATCATTTTCGTATGGAAAATATTCGTGTGCGCGAGGTTGACGTCCATGGTCGTGTATTTTTCCAAAATTTCGGGGCAGATGAAATCCTGGATCGAATTGATGCCGTGATCCAGATAATGTTTTTCTCCGTCGAGGTCCCTCGTGAACCCGCGGATGCGGTAATCGATGATGATGATGTCGGAGTCAAATCTTTCGATCAAAGTGTTCAAAGCTTTCAAAGGAGAAATCTCACCGCAGGTCGAAACATCAATGTCGACCCGGAAAGTGCTGATGTCATTGTCGGGATGGGCCTCGGGATAGGTATGGACCGTGAGATGGCTTTTGTTTAAGTGGCCGACAAGATCCTTTTTTAGCGGTAGGATTTCCTCCTCCGCAATCATCACCGTCACGCTTGCTCCCTGCGGTTCATAATCCTGCTTCGCGATGTTCAAAATCTTTGCGTCGATTATCTCCGCAACTTCCGTCATGATTCCCGTCAACCGCTCGCTGTTATATTCCCTATCTATGTATTCGATATAACTTTTGCGTTCGGAATCGTCCTTTGTGTAACAAATGTCGTAAATGTTGAAACTCAATGTTTTCGTCAAATTATTGAAACCATAGAGTTTGAGCTTCCTTCTCATTTTCAACTCCTTTCTTTTATTTAAATATGAAAAAATGGGTTTTAAGAACCCGTCGTTTCCGAAATCTTGGCTTCTATTTCTTTATAGAAAACATCCAAGATGCCGCGATACCTCGGTTTCCAGGGTTTGTTCCTCCCACAATAATGGATGATTACGGAATTTTTCCTCACCCAATCAACGTCGTATTTCTTTTTGGTCAAAAACCTTTCCCGCATCAAAATGCGGTCGCTCAGATTGTATTTCAGATAATCAACCAATTTAACCCTGTCTCCGTAAAGACCGAAGATGATGTCCTGATCGGGGAGCGTCAGTAAAAATTTGTATTTCTCGATGAAATCATATACATCTTGGACATTCTGTTCTTCCCTGAGCTTTTCGATGTTCATCAACAGGACGCCGGTGTTCAGATAATGGGAATTCTTTTTCGCTTTGCATCGGATC
>LFRY01000025.1:0-11137 GCA_001512995.1 Acholeplasmatales bacterium DTU067 | reverse complement strand
AATGGATATCTTGAGGACGTCGGAGCTCCCTGCAAGAGCGAATCGTCGAAAAAAAGGTGATGGAAGCACACTGCATCGCTATCTATTCTTTTCTTTAATTCTTCCAGATCAAAATCGGTCAAATCCTTGGAAATCACATAGAATTCGAAATTGACTTTGGGGTTTGAAATAAGCATTGAATGGATCAAAACTTCCAATTGACGCAAATAATTGCGGTTTAAAGTAACCAAAATATTCATAAAAACCTCTTCAATGGCATTTTAAGCCCTTTACATTATTATAAGCAAGCTGCCCGGAATTGTCAACACTTGCCAGCCAACAAAAAAAGCGCCCCTTTCATGAGGGAATCGCTTCTTCATTCTTCTTCCATCATATTTACGAAAATTTCCGCTATCTCCGGATCGAATTGCGTGCCGGCATTGTTTCTGATTTCCGAAAGCGCCTGCTCCTTGCTTAGGGCTTTCCGGTAGGGTCTGTCCATCATCATCGCGTCATATGCGTCCGTGATCGCAATGATGCGGGCAAGGAGGGGTATTTCCTTGCCTTTGAGTCCGCGCGGATAGCCCCTTCCGTCCCATCTTTCATGGTGGGAAAGGATGTATTCCGCGACCGACACCAGATCGGGCGAAGCCATGGCAATCCGGTACCCGATTTCCGGGTGCTTTTTCATTTCCCGCCATTCTTCCCGGTTGAGTTTTCCGGGTTTGTTTAAGATTTTTTCGTCGATCCCGACCTTGCCGATGTCGTGGAGCATCGCAATCAGAGCCAGTTCGTCCAATTGCTGCTGCGTGAGATTGAGCCTCTTTCCGAGCCTCTGCGCCAATGCTTTGATCCTTTCCGCATGCTCCTCGGTCTCCTGGCTCTTCGCATACATCGTCGCCGTAATCGAGGAAATGATCGAACTGTGGGAGCTTTCCCTCTGCAATAGTTTCCGTTTGTACATGTGGTCTTCCGCTATCTTATAGACGGAGGAAAACTCCATTCCCGGCTTGTCCTTCGTTCCGTAGCCGAGGGCGAGATTGATTTTATAGGCATCTTCGGAAATGCTTTTGTTGTATTCGCTGATGATGTTTTGGAGCTTCACCATCGTGTCATGGGCCTGAGAGAGGTTCGTTTTCGGCAGGAGAATGCCGAACTCATCCCCTCCCGTCCGCGCCAGGATGTGTTCCGGTTTCAAGCCCTTCGCGAGCAATTTCGCGGTGGTCTGGATGATTTTGTCTCCTTCCGGATGCCCCATGGCATCGTTCAAGAACTTCAGGCCGTTGATGTCACCGACGATGAGCGACAGGGGATAGTATTTGGGTCTGTCGTATTTTTTGACTTGCATGTCAAAATAGATGCGGTTGTAAATGCCGGTGAGACTGTCATGGAAGCTTAGGTATTCGATTTCTTCCTGTTTCTGTTTTTGTTCGCTGATGTCGATGACCAAACCCTCCAAGGCTTCCGCTTCGCCCAGGATGTTGTAGATCGGCTGCCCCTGTTCCAAAACCCATTTTTCCCGGCCGTCCGCCGTGATGATTGGGTATTCATAGCGGAAGGACCGGTTTTCTTTCACTGCTTCGACCCAGGCATCCCAAATCCTCTTCCTGAATTCCGGCCTGATGATGTCGTTGTATGTCAGGTCGCGGTTGTTGATGAAACTTTCGGAAGGATACCCTGTGAGTTCCAGACAGCCGTCGGAAACGAACTGCATCGTCCTGTCACGGTCGAATTTGCAGCGGAAGGCCATCCCCGGAAGGTTCTGAAGGAGCACGGATTTGCTGCGCTCCGTTTCCCTGAGTTCTTTTTCGACTTCGATTCTGTTCGTGATGTCGAGGATTGTCACCACCGCGCCCACGATTTCCCCGTTGTGGTATTGGGGGAAGGTAAAATACTCGCCGACGAAAGTCGTCCCGTCCTTCCTCTTAAATATCTCCTTTTCCGCAAAACTCCGGAAATCATCCCGGTATATTTTCTGGAGGCAATCCTCGTCCTCGTAATAAAACAGGGATTTGAAATTCTTGGTGAGGACTTCTTCCTGGCTTTCATAACCGAAGATTCTCAGGAAGGATTTGTTGCAGAAGGTGCAGTTACCGGCAAGGTTCATTCCGAAAATCGCTTCGGCGGTGGAGTCCAAAATCAACTGCAACTGTTCCTTGCTCTTCCTGATGTTTTCCTTCGCGGCAATCCATTCCGTGACGTCCCGGGCAATGCCCATCAAGCCCTGAACGGACCCGTCCTCTCCCACCAGGAGTTGGATCATGTGCTCGACGATCACTTCCGTTCCGTCCTTCCGCAAATGGTGGATGTCGATGGTCACAGCCTGATCCTTCTTCGATTTGAAATCCTCAAACAACCTAACGACGCGTTCATAGGATTCCGGAATCATTATTTCCTTCAATGAAGAAATCATCATTTCTTCGGGAGAATAGCCGAAAATCTTTTGGCAGGAAGGGCTGATGTAGGACAACTTCAAGTCGGTGCCGAGAATCCAAAGGCAGTCGTTCATGTTGTTGACCATGGTTTTATAGCGCCCGCTCGCATCAAGCAAGGGGTCATTGATGTTCTCGATCTCGACCAAAATCGTGACCAAATAGTTCGGTCTGGGCAGATAATGCTGCAGGTTGTAATGCTTCTTGGTCGTCGGGAAATATTTCAAGTTCTTCTTTGAACCGCTTTTTCTCCCTTCCAGAAAGGATTCCTTCACTGCCTCCAGATAATATCTGGTTTCATCGCCCAAAGCGCTCGCCTTCCTCCTGACCATTTTCTTCCGGTCAAGATTGACGATCTTTTCGAAAATGCTGTTCGCATCCAAAAAAATCAAATCCCGGAGCGCGTTTTCTTGATCATAAATCAACCTTTGGTAAACATAGCCCAATGTCCCGCTTTTAATGACATTTTTAAAAAAAGAATTCCTCATCCCTAACACCGGTCCATGCAAATTTACCTTATTATACCATAAAATCCGCCTTCAGTCACATTTTTTTCCAAACTTTGCTATTTATCGATGAGTGTCAGGATTTCTTCGGGACGATCCACCATATAATCCGGGTCAAAACCTTCCAAAAACTCCCTGTTCTTGAAACCCCAACTGACGCTAACAACCGGAATCCCGGCGCCTCTCGCGGTCAGGATGTCCACATCGGAATCGCCGACATAGAAGAGCAGATTCTCGTCCTTTTTCAAACCCAACCTCTCCAAAGCCGCATCAACCGCATCGGGAGCGGGTTTTGGCCGCAAACCCGGACCGGTCCCGACCGCGACTTGGATGTAACCCGAAAAAAATTCATTTACCAATTGGTCGACGCCGTATTGGAATTTATTCGAAACCACGCCCAGAAGGACATTCCGCTTCTTTAATTCACCAAGCAAAGAAATGATTCCCGGATAGGGCGCGGTATGATTGTTCAGGTTTTCCGAATAATGTTTCTTAAAGAGAGCGAAAACTTTCGAAAACTCAGCTTCCGAAACTTCATGGGGCAGGGCCCTCCGCATCAGCATTTCAATGCCGTTCCCGACAAAGCTCCTGATCTCCTCCCGCGTCCGCAGGGGATAGCCGTATTCTTGCAAGGCATGATTCACGTTTTCATGCAAATCCTGAAGCGTGTCCAGCAATGTGCCGTCAAGATCAAAAATTATTCCTGTTTTTTTCATCAGTTCACCTCATGTTTTATTATTATACCAAAAAAGCAAAAACTAAATGAAAAAGCGTTCCCTTTCGGAAACGCCAACTGGAGCAAGTAACGGGAATCGAACCCGCATCTCCGCCTTGGGAAGGCGGCATAATAACCATTATACGATACCTGCAGCCCAGTATATTATATATCTTTTTCCTGTATTTTGTCAAGAAAAAAAGGGCTTTCGCCCTTATCTTGCACCTGGTTCGAAGGGAATTCCGCTCGCTTTCGGCGCTCTTGATTTTTTTGATGTCAAAGCCAGAGCAACCATCGTCGCGACGTACGGAATCATGTGAATGATCTCGCGTGGATTATCAATTCCCATTTTTTGTAAGAAATCTGCGAAGGCGTTCATGAAATCAATCGCAAAGTAAGCGAAAGCCATCGCGGAGAAAAAGCCGAAGAAAAGCGCGGAAAATAAAATTCTCAGCGGTTTCCATTGTCCGAAAATCATCACCGCAAGCGCCAGGAATCCGAATCCGTGAACAGTCCCGTTGAAACCGACTGTCGTGGGAATGATGTACGCAACGCCCCCGAGGCCACCGAGCGCGCCGGAAATCAAAACTCCGTACCAACGCATGCGATAAACATTGACGCCCAGGGATTGCGCTGCATGTGGGTGCTCGCCGCAGGCGCTGAGCCGCAATCCGAAACGCGTTTTCTTCAAAACGACAATCGCAATCAAAAGAATGATGATTCCGATGTAGGTTGAGATGTAGACATTTTTGAAGAACATGTCCCCTAGGACGGGTATTTTACTGAAAAGCGGGACTTCTTTGATGGAAGGAATTTTCCCGAACTCAACGTTTTTCGTTGAGTTCGGGTTCGTCGATCTCGCGATGAAAACCACGAGCGCAACCGACAGGAGGTTCAGGGCCGTCCCGCCGATCGTTTGGTCAGCCTTCATGTTAACCGAAGCAAACGCGAGGAGCGAAGCAAAAATCATGCCCGACACGGCGCCGAGGATAATCGCAAGAATGAACTTGAGCTGGGGATTCGCACTAAAGAATTCGTTTCCCCGCACCGCGGCAAGGAACATGGCACCTGTAAAAGCGCCGATGATCATGATCCCTTCCAATGCGATGTTGATGACGCCGCTCTTTTCCGAAAACATTCCGCCCAAAGCAACAATCAACAAAGGAATCGCAAAGTTCAGGGATTGTTGGAAAACATGGTAGAAAGTTTCCATGCTATGCTTCCCCCCCTTCCGGCTTCAATTCGTCCGCTTCAAGTTCAGCTTCCGTCCTCTTCCTCTGCGCGCGTCTTTCAAAAAATAATCTGATGACAAGCGAGAACGCGCTGAAGTAAATGATGACGCCGATGATGATGTCAATGATTTCGATCATGACCAAGGATTGTACAAAGAACCCGCCCCGCTGAATGTAGGTGATGAAGAGCGCGGAAAAGATGATGCCGACCGGATTCGAAAGCCCCAAGAGCGCGACCGGTATTCCGTTGAACCCTTCCGGAGCGAGCATTTCTTCAACAGTAAGGGTGTTTCCGACGTTATGCGCTCCGGGAGCGATCATTTTTAATGCGCCGCCCAAAGCCGCCAAAGCCCCGGCGATGGCCATCGAAAGAATGATGGCTTTCTTTTCGTTGATTCCGGCATAGCGGCTGGCGTGACGGTTGTAGCCGACTCCCTTGAGTTCAAAACCGAATTTCGTTTTATTTAAAATGATGAACATTGATATCGCTACCAAAATGGCAATCAAAAACCCGATGTCGGCGCGTGAGCCGGGAAGGATTTTGTCCATTCCGAATTTCGGAAGGAAGGCTTCTGTATTGATTTTATGGGTTTCGGTCCGCGCTTGGTTGTAAACCGTTAAGTTGCTCTTTATCAACAGATTCGTGAGATACATCCCTATGTAATTGAACATGATTGAAGTGATGACTTCGTTCACATTAAAAATGGCTTTGAAAAAGCCGGGAATGAATCCCCAAAGCGCCCCCGCTAAAATTCCTGCCGCGAGCGCCGCAACCCATTGGAAGCTTCCAAGCCCGCCTCCGTAAAAGGCAACCATCAGGGCCGCATATTGCCCGACCATGAATTGGCCGGCGGCACCGATGTTGAAGAGGCCGGTTTTGAAAGCGAAACCAACCGACAAACCCGTGAGCAGGATTGGGGTTGCATAATAGAACCAATCGCCGATTCCGATTAGGACCGATGTCGGATCCCCGAATGCGCCCGCCAGAATGCCGCCGAATGCCCGAAAAGAATTTCTGGGGTTGAAAATCAAGAGAATCAATAGGCCTGCAAAAAGCCCGATCAGAACGGAAACCAGAACGGAAACAAAAATCTTGAAGCTGTTTTTCTGCGGCAATTCCTTGAAAAAGGTTTCCGTTTTGGATAAAGCGTTCTTGACAAATCCGCGATCAGGCATGATAAGTACCTTCCTTTCCGCCGGTCATGTAAAGACCAAGCTCAAGCTCGTCGGTCTCCTTGGGATCAAGTTCCGCGACGATTTTCCCCTCGTACATGACGAGGATGCGGTCACTCAAACTCAGAACTTCGTCGATTTCCAGGGAAACAAGCAAGACCGCCTTGCCCTTATCCCGCTCTTTTACAATCTGGCCATGGATGTATTCAATCGCCCCGACATCGAGGCCCCTCGTGACCTGCACGGCTACGAGCAAATCCGAGCCCTTGTCGATTTCTCTGGCGATGATGGCTTTTTGCTGGTTTCCTCCGGACATGCTCCGGGCAAGCGTCGCGCCCCCCTGACCGGCCCTGATGTCGTACTGCTCAATGAGTTTTTCGGCATAGGCATTGATCGCGTCCTTTTTCAGAAATCCGAATTTCTGGAATCTGGGAAGATGGTATTGCTTCAAGGCCAAATTGTAAGCCAGATTATAATCCAAAATCAAACCGAATCGATGCCTGTCCTCCGGAACATGGCTCACACCATGGTCATTCCGATAACGGATGTTTTTATGCGTGACATCCTCGTCTTTGATGACAATCCTTCCGGAAGCCGCCCTCATCAAGCCCGTGATTGCATAGATGACCTCCGACTGCCCGTTTCCTTCAATCCCGGCAAGGCAGACTATTTCTCCCCTTCTCACCTGGAAACTGACATCATCAACCACGTTTTTCTGAGAGTAGGGTGAAACCACGGTCAGGTTTTCCACGGTAAGAACCGCCTCCGCGGGCTTCGCGGTTTTTTTCTCGATTTGGAACTGCACGTCCCTGCCGACCATCATCCGCGAAAGCTCCGGAATCGAAGTTTTGGAGGTTTCGACCGTTCCGATCAATTTTCCTCTCCTCAGGACGGTGCAGCGGTCGGAGACCTTCATGATTTCGTTCAGCTTGTGAGTGATGAAAATGATGGATTTGCCTTCCTTGGTCAAATTCTTCATGATTCCCATCAGCTCATCGATTTCCTGGGGCGTGAGCACCGCCGTAGGTTCGTCAAAAATCAGGATTTCATTGTCTCGGAACAACATTTTTAATATTTCGACCCGCTGCTGCATGCCGACGCTGATTTCTCCGATCAAAGCATCGGAATCGATGTGAAGTTTGTAGGTTGTGCTTAAGGTATTTATTTTTTCCCTTGCCTGCTCGCGGTCGATGAACAGCCCCTTAATCGGTTCATGGCCCAGGAGGATGTTGTCCAAAACGGTGAAGTTTTCCACAAGTTTGAAATGCTGATGGACCATGCCGATGCCCAGGTCATTGGCATCGTTGGGATCCCTGACTTTAACTGTTTGTCCCTTGACCCGGATTTCTCCGGAATCGGGTTGGTAAAGCCCAAAAAGGATGCTCATCAAAGTGGATTTCCCGGCACCGTTCTCCCCAAGCAGGGCATGTATTTCCCCTTTTCTCAATTGCAAGGTAACATTGTCATTGGCTTTGACTCCGGGGAATTCTTTGGAAATATTAAGCATCTCGATAATGTAGTCCACAATACCTACCTTTATCCTTTCAATGTTTTCTCTCTATTGAAGAATAAGAAAGGGGCAGGCCCTTTCTTATTCTGTTTACGCCTAATCTTTTCAAAAAATGCTTACTTGATCATGCTGACTGTGACGTCAACATCAAGTCGATCTTCACTGTTGGCCAGGTCAAGATTGACCGAAATTTCGATTTCTTTATCGACGAGTTTTTGGAAAATTGCTTCATACATTGCTTGGTTGAAAGTAGCAAATCTTGATGTTTCGCCGACAACGAGGCCTACACCGTCCTTTTCCGCGTCAAGAATGACTGATTTTCCGCCGACTTCTTCGTCCCAGTCGCCGCCGAAGAAGGATTCAAGCGCGCGGTATGCGGAAATGCCAATTCCTTTGGTAGCGGAAGTGATGACGGTTTCAGACTCAGCGCTTTGGTCAACGTCAACGCCGATGACTTTGCCGTTCTTTTCTTCAGCTGCCGCCATGACTGACTGACCGACCGCTCCGCCGCAGGCAAAGATTATGGTAGTGCCCTGATTATAGATGGTCGCTGCGGTGGTTTCATTTTTCTGGTTCGCTTCAAAGTCGCCGGTATAGTGATATTTGATTTCAACTTCATCGAGATTGAGCCCCATTTCTTTAGCAGCGTACTCGACGCCGAAAATGAAACCTTGTCCGTATCTGACAACGGCAGGAACTGCTTTTCCGCCCATGAAGGCAACTTTCTTGTGTCCGTCCTTCACTGCCGCATATCCCGCCAAAAAGCCGACCTGCTCTTCCGCAAACAAAATCGAATATGTGTTTTTCTCCAAAGTTCCGTCGTTATCCGGATCTTCGTCAAACGCGAAGGCATTGGCCGGGTTACCGTCGATGAGCACGAATTTCACCGTCGGATGTTTTTTCTGACAAATATTAATCGCTTCCTCAAAGAGAAATCCCGGAGTGATGACTATCTTCGCGCCATTCGAAACAGCAAGGTCAATCGCGGCAACATAGGCATCCGTGTCCATTCCTGTCGGTTTGTAGTACTTATGGGAAATTCCATACTCTTCAGCGTATTGTTTGACGCCTTCCCAAGTACCCTGGTTAAAGGACTTGTCATCAATGTCGCCGATGTCAGTGATCATGGCAATCGTGTAAGTCTCCTGATCCTTACAGCTGGAAAGCAGAAAGACACCAAGAACCGCTACGAACAACAATAGAAATTTTTTCATTTTTCCTCCTATGCAATCAATTTTTTTTACATCTCATTTTAACAGATTTTACAAGATTTTGTCAATTATAAATTGCTTCATATTTCTATTTTGGCTGAAAAATGTTCGTTTAATACGAAAGATTACTCAATTTTGCTGATGTAATCCATGTCTTCCTGCGACAATTCGAAATCAAAAATGTCGTGGTTTTCTTTGATTCTTTGTTCGTTGACGGATTTCGGAAGCGGAAGGAAGCCGTTCTGATAACTCCAACGGACCAAAACCTGAGCAACCGTTTTCCCATATTTTTCCGCGATCTCCGCATACTTCTTCCCGCCAAAAATCTTCCCGGTGGCAAAGGGCGAATAGGCTTCGATCAAAATGTCATTTTTCCTGCAGAAACGGATGTTTTCTGTCGGGATGTGCTCCGGATGCAGGCGGATCTGGTTGACCATCGGTTTGATTTTCGCATTTTCAATCAGAATCTCCAAATGCCCAGGCAGGAAATTTGAGACGCCGATGGAGCGGAGCTTTCCTTCTTCGTAAAGCTTTTCGAACGCTTTCCAGGAAGCGATGTTCGCATCCATGTATTCGTAGCCGTCGCTTTCGACTCCCCATGGCTTGACATTGTGGATCAGATACAGGTCAATATAATCCAAGCCGAGGTTGGCAAGCGACTTTTCAAATTCTGCAAGCGCTTCGTCATAACCTTTAATCATAGCGGAAAGCTTTGTAGTCACAAAAATCTCTTCGCGGTTGATGCCGGAATCCTTAATGGCGCGACCGACGCTTTTTTCATTGCCGTAAACCATCGCCGTGTCGATGTGCCGATAACCGGCCTTCAAAGCCGCCAAAGTTGCATTGTAAGCTTCGGGTCCGTCCGGAATCTGCCAGGTCCCGAAACCGATGGCAGGAATTTTCACACCGTTATTCAAAGTGTAATAATGCTTCATAGCAAACCTCCTTTACATAAGCAATTATAATATTTTAGCGGTTGATCCGCAGTGCTTAAAACATTTCGGAAATACTTTTCCCCTGCATGTGCAATAGCAGGTAATCCGGACCGCCCGCTTTCGAATCGGTTCCGCTCATGTTGAAGCCGCCGAAGGGCTGGTAGCCGACGATCGCGCCCGTGCATTTCCGGTTGAGATAGAGATTCCCGACCATGAAGTTCTCGCGCGCATATTCCAAATGGTAACGGTTTTTGGAAATGACGGAACCGGTCAGGCCGTATTCCGTATCATTAGCGATGTCGATCGCTTCCTCAAAAGTCTTGGCCTTTGTAACCGCAAGCACGGGACCGAAGATTTCTTCCTGCATGATGCGCGCCTTGGGGTCGACGTCGATGAACACTGTCGGTTGGATGAACCAGCCTTTCTCGGAATCAGCATTCCCGCCGACCGCCAGTTTTCCTTCTTCCCTGCCTACGGATATATAATTTGTGATGTTTTTGAAGGCATTGCCGTCAATAACCGGGCCCATGTCAACCGGTTCGGAAGGATCACCGATCTTCAACGCTCTCGTCCTCTCGACAATCCTGGCAATCACTTCGTCATAGACTTCCTCATGGATGATCGCCCGCGAGCAGGCGCTGCATTTTTGGCCGCTGAAACCGAAGGCCGAAGCCACGATCTCCCGCGCGGCAAAATCCGCTTCCGCATCCCCGTCGACAATGATTGCGTCCTTTCCTCCCATTTCCGCAATCACCCGCTTCAGCCAAAGCTGGCCCTTTTGGATTTTGGCGGCTTTTTCGTTAATCTCGCAACCGACTGCCTTCGAGCCCGTAAAAGAGATGAACCGGATTTTTGGGTGGGAGACGAGGAAATCCCCAATCTCAGAGCCCCTTCCGGGAAGCAAATTAATCACGCCAGCGGGCAGGCCCGCTTCTTCCATCAGTTCATAAAAACGATGGGCGATGACTGCGGTGTTGGAAGAAGGTTTCAGAACAACGGTATTTCCGGAGACGACCGCCGCCACAGTCATTCCCGTCAAAATGGCGAGCGGAAAATTCCAGGGCGTGATGATCGCCCCTACTCCCAAAGGAATGTAGCGGTATTCATTCCTTTCGAAGTTCTTTCTGCTCAAAACTTTGTCATCGATTCTTTCCAATTCCAGAATCTGCCGGCCGTAGTATTCCAAAAAATCAATCGCTTCCGCAACATCCGCATCGGCTTCCATCCAAGGTTTCCCCGCTTCCAAAGTGATGAGGGCGGACAGCTCAAAACGCCGGCGCCGGAAAATGGCGGCCGCTTTGAAGAGGATGTCGGCCCGCATGCGCGCGGGGGTTTTCTTCCAGGTCTCAAAACTTTCCAGGGCGCTTCGCAGCGCCGCTTCCGCTTCCCCAAGCCCGGCAAGGTGGACATGGCCGATGATTTCCCCATGGTTTGCGGGGTTGAG
>LFRY01000068.1:17535-17763 GCA_001512995.1 Acholeplasmatales bacterium DTU067 | reverse complement strand
ATAAGCAAGCGTATTGTTGATAACGGAAGTTCGATTAAATATAAAAACAAATATTATCAGTTTTACCTGTCAGGTAGTTTAGTAGCGATCAAACCTAAAACAAGATGCTACGTTTTAGAAGCATTTGATGGATTATTACTGGCTTCAATCGGCGAAGAAATTTATGAACTACATGAATTGGAATCCAATTATAAAGTATCTAAAATCTTCGATCTTGAAGAACCTAAA
>LFRY01000068.1:0-17496 GCA_001512995.1 Acholeplasmatales bacterium DTU067 | reverse complement strand
CTGCTTAAAACTGTAAGAATGTTTACAGTTTTTTAGTGAAAAAATCATTATATATTGACAGCGCTTTTTTATTTTTTGAAATTTTTACCATATATAAAAGGGCTGGGCGCCCTTGATTAGTTTAGCGATATATATTTGCTCCGTCCATGAATCGATGAAGGACCGACCATGATTGTGATCCCCCGCCGGTAATCCTCCAAATCCAAGGGAATTTCAAAAACAAGTCTTTGTTTGCTTCTTGCTTTCAAAAAGATTTTTTTGCATGCGATCAGTTTCTTTCTCGGGACAAGTTTCCTAATCAAATCCGGAAGCAAATAGACCTGGACTACTTCTTTTCCGTCCACATCGCTCATGTTTTCAACTTCCAATTCAACCATCAGTTTACTTCCTTCAAGCCGGCAAGCAAAATCATGGTATTTGAATTCCGAATAAGAGAGCCCAAAACCGAACGGGTAGAGCGGCTCCATGTCCCCGTCCGCATAATGGACGATGTCGGGTCTGCCGTAGGGATAACGGTTGTAATATATCGGAATCTGGCCGGATTCTTTCGGAAACGTGACCGTCGTTTTGGCGCTCGGATTGGCATCCCCCGCCAATACGGAAGCCAGCGCATTGCCCGCTTCCGAACCGAGATGGAAATTCCAAAGCAGGACGTTTGCTTTTTCATGGATTCCGGAAATGAGCAGGGGCCGGCCGGCGGAAACAATGGCGACAATGGGCAATCCCAGTTTTTTGACTTCCGAAACCAGAGCTTCCTGATTGTGGGGAAGATCAAGCTTCGTCCGGCAATTGTTCTCTCCGCTCAGATGGCGGGGCTCGCCCAGAGCAAGCACGACGCAGTCTTTTCCTTGCGCTTTTTCGCGGATCGCATCCAAATCCGAAGCGTCGAATTCAAGTTTCGTCGCATGAAACTCAGCGTTGGGAAAGTTTTTCGAAAGCCCCTCCCTGATGCTCACAACGTCATCCGGATGCCCGGCTGCGCTCCAAGCACCGAGATGAATGTTTTTGTCTTCCACAAAAGGACCCGTAACCAAGATTTTCGAGTCCTTGGAAAGCGGCAGGATGCCTTCGTTCTTAAACAGGACAATTGCCTCCTCAGCCGTTTTTCGTGCCGCTTCCCTAATTTTTTCTTTAAAGCAGGAAGGGTTTTTGATTCCAAAAGGATTCTTAAACAAACCCATCTTTGCTTTCATTTCAAGAACGCGCAGGACGCTTTCGTCGATCAGGTCAAGCAGGGCGGGATTTTCCCGAACCAGTTCTTCAAGATGCCTCCCGTATATTTTCGCATTCATGTCCATGTCGATGCCGGCCGTGATTGCTAGAAGCCCCGCTTCTTTCTCATCTTCCGCCACCCCAAAATTAACCAAATGCCTGATTGCCTGCCAGTCGGAAACGACCAAGCCCCCGAACCCGGATTCATTTCTGAGAACATTTTTAATGAGATGGGAACTCATGGTCACGGGAAGATCGTTGTAGGTCGTGAAGGCGGTCATGACGCTCATGACGCCGGCGGACACCGCGGCTTGGAAGGGCGGGAGATAATAATTCCGCATTCTGGTTTCTGAAAAATCCGAAGTCGCATAGTCCAAACCCGCTTCGACGGCACCGTAACCGAGATAGTGTTTCGCGCAGGCGGCAGTGATTCTTCCGGAATCTTCCGTTTGCGTTCCCCTGACTTTCCTCTCTGCCATGATGCTGTTGAGAAAAGGATCCTCGCCCCCGGTTTCCATGATCCTCCCCCAGCGGGGATCATTGGTCAAATCCAACATCGGCGCGTAAATCCAGTTGATGCCCGCTTCCCTGGCTTCAAGCATCGCATAGCGGCTGGAGTTTTCCATCAATTCCGGATTGAAACTGCAAGCCTCCCCGAGGGGCACGGGAAAGATGGTTTTGAAACCATGGATCACGTCCTCCGCCAGCAGGAGCGGAATTTTCTTTGGGGAAGCAAGGGCTGCCTTTTGCAACCTCTCCGCGACCATATGATCCCGAACATTCAGAACAGCTCCGACTTCGCCCCTTTCCACAGTTTTCAGAATTTCTTCTTTGTAAGAGACGAGATTTAACTGACCGATTTTTTCCTTCAAGGTCATCGTTTTCAAAAGCTTATTGATGTCCATCATTTCTTACCTCTCCTTTTATTAAAAAAAGGGCTCAGCGAGCCCTTCTAGCATCTTCTATCCTTTCAATGAATCTTCTCGCAAGCTCTGTGATTTTCTCGTAATCACCTGTTTTTGCTGGGGCGGTGAGTTGACCTCCGACCCCGACAGCCACGCAACCGCTCTTAATCCATTGATCTACATTCTCCAAACTCACTCCCCCCGTCGGCATCAAGTTAGCCTGGGGAAGGGGGCCTTTGACGGCCTTGATGAAACTGGGGCCGAGCGCGCTTCCGGGAAATACTTTCAATATGTCCGCCCCCGCTTCCATGGCAGCAATCATCTCTTTTATCGTCATGCACCCCGGAATATAGGGAACCTGGTACCGGTTGCAAAGAGCCGCGACTTCCGGATTGAATGCGGGACTGACGATGAATTCCGCGCCGCGGAGGATGGCGATTCTGGCCGTTTCCGCATCGAGAACCGTCCCCGCTCCCACAATCAATTCCTCGCGGGAAAATTTCTTTCTGAGGCTGCTGATGACGTTTTCCGCGCCATCGACCGTGAAAGTTATTTCGATTG
Source organism: Acholeplasmatales bacterium DTU067 (assembly GCA_001512995.1). GTDB lineage: Bacteria > Bacillota_I > Bacilli_A > ML615J-28 > CAG-698 > DTU067. Next base: position 14,818 of record LFRY01000068.1, on the reverse strand, counting down.
AAGAGATTCCGCCCGCAATGCAGGCCGCGCTGATTTTCTCGGCTTCGGTTTCATCCTTGGCCCTGACGACGGCGGTGATCCCCGTTTCCACGATTCTTTTTAATACTTCCAGTTTCCTCATGGCAATGTCCTTTTATTTGAGATCTTTCATATCAATGTGGTCCATGTCTGTGAATGTTTGGTTTTCGCCGCACATTCCCCAAATGAAGCAATAATTCCTGGTCCCGACTCCCGCATGGATGCTCCAACTCGGGGAGATGACTGCCTGTTCGTTCCTCACGACCAGATGCCTGGTTTCGTCGCCCGGACCCATGAGATGCATGACAATGTCGTCTTCCTGCAGATTGAAGTAGAAATACACTTCCATTCTTCTTTCATGGGTATGTGTGGGCATGGTGTTCCAGACATTCCGCGGAGCGAGGATGGTCAGTCCCATTACCAGCTGACAACTTTCGCAAACTGCGGGATGGACATATTGGTTAATCACGCGTTTGTTTAAATTGTCGTCGTTGCCCAAAGGAACTTTATTTGCCTTTTCCAAGGGAATGTGAACAGTTGGGTATTCCTTGTGTGCGGGACAGGAGTTGATGTAGAATTTGGCGGGGTTCTTCGGATCTTTGGAACGGAAAACAACTTCCTTCGTTCCACGTCCGACATAAATGCCATCCTGATAGTTCATCCGGAAGACTTTTCCGTCCAAAACCATTTCCCCGTCGCCGCCGACATTGATGACTCCCATTTCCCTTAATTCCAGGAAATACTCGCTCGCAAGTTCCTTGGCGCTGGCCAGTTTCAGTTCATTCGCGACCGGCATCGCTCCCCCGGCAACGATCCTGTCATTGTGGGAATAAACCAAATTGATTTCGTCAGGAAGGAATACTTCCTCAATTAAAAAATGTTCTCGCAATTCATCGGTGGTATAGTGTTTCGCATCATCGGGATGGTTCGAATATCTTGTTTTTAAAATCATTTTATGCTCCTTTCTTTTTTGTTCGCATTTACAAACCTCGTTCAGCATTACCATTTTCTATTTTATCTTAAGTGGTGGTTTTTGTCAAGGAATAACCCTCGGGAATGATTGGCGAACATGCCTCATATAATTATGAGAGGAGGTATGAGCATGACAAATGAAATGTTTGTGAAGCGTTCCTTGGAACTGCATCTATTCTTCTTAAGAATCATGAAAGAGCACGCCCTGTTCATGGCGGTCTCTTTTCCGCCTAAAAATGAGGATTTCATCCGCGAAGGGGCAGAATTGAACTCCCAATTCAACAATCTCCTGAGGGAAGCATTAGAACTCGCTTCGGGAGTGATCATGGTTGAAAACGATGCCGCCACGGAATTCACGCTCCCGGCGGAAGAAAAGACCGCGTTTCTCACGGGCATGCAGATTGACACCGCTTTGACCGAAGCGGAACTGCGGATGGCGCGCCCCGGAGCCCGCGTCGATGCGCAAATTGTAGAACGGGTGGGCAATTTAAACAACCGCATCCTTTCCGCAACCCGGAACATCATCCGTTACAAAACCAGAGTCCTGGACGCCCTGCTTGCCTGCGAACTGTTTTCTTCCAACTACCCCCTGTTGATTGAGCACATCCGCAGGGAAGCAATCCGCTATGTGGACTTAGTTACAAGGTTACAAAACCGCGCCGAACCTGAAAACATCCAGCAGGAACTGATCGAAGATGAATTCTTCTGGAATCAAATCATGGAAGAGCATGCGGAATTCATCCGCGGATACCTCGACCCGACGGAAACAGAACTTTTTGATCTTGCGGATGAATTTGCCGTGAGATTCAATGAATTGAATTCCCGCATCCAGGGTTTAAGAACAAGCCAGCAGTTCATGATGTTCTTTAACGAAAGCGAAGAACTGGCGGAAGAAATCAGGGATTTCAAAGCCCAGGGAACGCAAGGAATCCTCGCCTGCGGAATCCGCATCATCGCTCCGCCCCTGCTAGCCGACCATGTCTTAAGGGAAGCCAACCATTATCTCCGTCTTTTAAGTACATATAAGCAAATCCGATGAAAAAGGACAGTTCGCGTGAACTGTCTTTATTTACTTAGTAAATTCCTTTTTTCATCTTCAATCTTTGCAATCTCCGTCTTACAGACTTCCTGCTTTTCGGAAAGCTCCGCAACCATCCCTTCCACAATCCCGATATGTTCTTCGATATTCCTCCGCGCATCATCAATGCGGTTTTTTACAAACATGTCCACAAAAAACCCGTCAAAAAACCAATCGGAAAAACTGAGCAAACCGCCGATTTCAATGTTAATGTTTAAAGAAAAATTTACATCTTTCAGTTCGCGCGCGAATCTGTCGACTAAATATTTCAAGTCCTCAAGATTCCTTTTCGCGGCCTCAATGTGATTGTGTTTCATCAAATCGATCAGGAGCCCGCCCCCTAAAATATCCCATGTGCCGAGCCGGCTTGCTTTTTCAAAATTAACCAACGTGTTTCTCAAACCAGCAAGCAAATCATTCCCCGCGGCAATCGCTTCTTCAAATTCTTGCATTTGGGCATGCTTTTCCGCAAGTCCCTCATTCAAGGACTTGATTTTCAGGCTCGCTTCGTTATCCAGAGCCAAAACATCCTTTTCTTTTTCCTCCAATAATTTATCCAAAAAAGCTTCGTTGTTTTGAATGGTTGCGAGCTTGCATTGCAAGTGTTCGATGTCCTCCTGCAAATCACTCAATGTCGTTTTGATGATTCGGTAATTATACTCAGCACGGGAGAGTTCAGCTTTTTCTTTTTCCAATTTTTCCTGCTTCTTCCCGATCATTGAACACCAGATGTTGAACAAGGAGAGGGATTCCAATCTTTCAACATCTCTCTTTTCTTTTTTCAAAATTTCCGCCAGCTCCTTCTCCTTTGCGAAAGCTTCCCGGTACTCGGCCTGCGCTTCCGCAAGCTTCCTTTCATACATCTCCTTTGAGGCGATCGCCGTTTTCAATTCAATGATTTGTTCGTCAAGACTCATGTTTCTCCCCCCAACGAGAAAAGTTCTTATCTATCATTATATCACAAAAGGAAAGCATTTTCACGGGAATTTTTAAAAAAGCGGAAGCATTGCTTCCGCCGGATCAACACAAACAGAATTGCCTGATGATGCCTTCCGCCATTTCATCGGCCATTTCCAAAGTCTGTTCTTCGATTTTGTCGTAAACCTCTATGTTCTTTTCAAAATTTCCTTCAAGCAGGAAAACAGCTTCGGCCTTGACCAAATTCAGATGCTCGAACATCATTTCCTGCCATTCGCGCCGCGACCAGAAGGGATTGATGTTTCCGAAGAATTTCGCAATCGTCTCGGCATTCTCAAACCATTCTCTTTCGATTCTTTCGGCAGCTGCGCGATCCCCCGCTTTGGCGGCATTGACCAAATCGGCAGCCAGTACCAAGTGCTCGGTGAAGAGTTCTTTCAACCTATCCGCTATTCTATCCCCATAGAATTTCCTGAACACTTCCGCAAAATCCCCCGGATTTCTTAATAGCCTTTGGATGACCAAATCGAGATTGGGCAGTTCAAAGACGATGCCGTTGATCGTTTCCCTCGTCCAGACGTCATGCTGTTCCCAGAGCATCCGGAATTTATTGATGAGGAGCACCTGTTTGATGGTGAAGGCTGCCGGTTTGCATTTGAACCTTTTTTCAGCGCTGATGGTTATTCCTCCTTCCGTTTCATTTTATGCGCAAGGGGAGGTTTTTGTACAATAAGTTTGCCCGAATGAAAGACGCCTCTGGTTTATTTCTTGGGAAATGCATCAAAATGCATGAAAAAAGGGTCTGCTATTCCGCGGACCCGCTATCTTCTTCAAGTTTTTGTTTTCTTTTTTCTTCTCTGAGGAAGTTTCTGATCGCGAGCATTTTTTTGTGTGAAAAGCCATATTCTTTCGCCAGCAGTTCCGGATTATCCCTCATGACTCTGCGGACATCGATATAAGCAAGTTCCGCATCGTTATGCTTTTTCGGCAACAGCCTGGAAAGCAAATCCGTGGCCATCGCTTTCCTTCTTTCAGTATCGCTTAGTTTTTTGGCCTTTTCTGCCTTTTGTGTGATTCTCTTCAATTCCTGCAGAAATGCGAGCACGGTTATCCCGGCGATGATCGCGCAGAAAACCCGGAAAGCCGTCACTTCCACAAACCAAAACAGAAATGAACAACCCGCAAAAACAATCAGGGAAAGAATTGAAAGCTTCAGAATCGCGGCTTGGGGATTTGTTACTTTGGCGATGTGCTCATCCAGGCAATCATCGCAGAGAGCGGTGTTGATGATGTCGCCCATGGCCTGGAAATATTTGTTCTTCTTCCAGCCCCTGTCGACCATTGTCTTCAATGTCACCAGTTCGATTTGGTTTTCCGTCTCTCTTCCGCAGTTCTTGCAAACATGATTTTGTTTTTCCATAGCCATTACCTCATTTTATATTCATATCCAACCGATACCGGTAAAAAGCAACATCCAGAGGAAAATCGTGACGATTGAGAGCGTCGAAGTGAAGGCGACGATTTCCCCGGCCAGGGGCCCGTCCGCCCCCATTTCCTTGGCCATGACATAGGAAGAAACGGCCGTGGGGACGCTGCTCAAAGCAAAAATCGTCACCAACTCAATGTCTCTAAAACCCCACCAGTACCCGACAAAAACAAAGATGAGGGGCACGATGATAAGTTTGCTTATGCAAACCAGGAGGATGTAGTATTTGTTTTTCTTGATGTTGTTAATGTTGAGCCCCGCCCCCAGGAGAATCAAGGCCAGGGGCGTCACGACTTTACTGATGTCGGTGACCACATTTTCCAGAACCGTGGGCAGGGTCCAATCCAACGCCTTCACGAGCACCCCCAGGATGGCGCCGATGATAATCGGGTTTTTCAGGATATTCAAAACAACCGTTCCGAATTTTGCTTTGCTTCCGCGTTTATTTTCCAAAAGAATGACGCAAAATATATTGGTGAACGGAACGATGAGGGACACGCTGACAGCAGCCACGCCCACATTTTCCTGTCCGTAAATGGTCGAGACGATTGGTATCGCATAGAGAATTGAGTTTGCCCGGTAAATTCCTTGGATGACGCTGGCCTGAACCGGCCTTTCTTTGATGAACAGGGGGATGATCAGCATGAGCAGGATGAACACAATCGTGAACATTACTAACAAGAACAAGATAAGTTCGAGATTCAAAGACTCTTCGAGGCTTGAGTTATAAATGTTCACGAACATCACGGCGGGGAAGAACAGGCTGTAGATCAATTTGTTTGTTTGGTTGAGTCCGGTTTCGCCAATCCACTTCAGTCTTCTCACAATAATCCCGAGCATAATGTAGATGCAGATCGGCGCGACGACTGCAATCGATAAACCGATGTTCATAAAAATCTAGCTTCTTTTCGGGTTCAACAAAGCCTTGATGCCGCCGGCATTGAGGATTTTCATCGCATATTCGGAGATCGGCTCAATTTCCACGGATTTGCCAGTGCGGTTGTTGATGGCGAGCTCTCTGTCCATGTCAATGGTGAGTTCCTCGCCGTGCCCGGCAATCTCGTCGATTCGCGGACAGATGATCAGCGGCAATCCCAAATTGTAGGCGTTGCGGTAGAATATCCGTCCGAAACTCTTCGCCACAACCGCGCCCACACCCCGCACTTTCAGAGCGATCGCGGCATTTTCGCGGCTCGAACCGCAGCCGAAATTCGTTCCGGCAACGACGATGTCCCCTTTTTGAAACTCCTCTGCGAATTTATCCGACGCACCCTGCAGGCAGTATTTTGCCATTTCTTTGTGATCGGTCACGTCCAGATATTGCCCGGGATATATCTGGTCGGTGTCGATGTTGTTTCCGAAAACATGCATTTTGCCCGTTATGATTCTTGAAACCATGATTTCCTCCTATTTCAGGTAAGGCGTCGGATCGGTGATGACGCCGTGTAATGCGGAAGCGGCGACGGTGGCAGGTGAGGCAAGGAAGATTTTGCCCTGCTTGTGACCCATGCGCCCGGGAAAATTGCGGCTTGAAGAAGTGATGCAAGTTTCCCCTTCCGCTATCAACCCTTCATGCGTACCCAAGCAGGCGGCGCATCCGGGAGTGACGAAGGTGCAGCCGGCTTCCAACAAATCCTGCATGTAACCGAGACGGATGGCTTCCATTTGCGTTTCCATCGAGGCCGGAACGACCAGCATTCTCGTGTTCTTGTGAATCTTTTTCCCTTTGAGGATTTTCGCTGCGACGGCGATGTCTTCGAGTCTGCCCCCGGTGCAGGTTCCGAGGAAGGCTTGGTCGACGGGCGTGCCCAGATAATCCTTGATGTCGTAAACATTGTCGACACTGAAGGGAGCCGCGACCCGGGGCTTGATCTCCGAAACATCGAAGGTCAGCTCTTCTTCGTATTCATAATCCGGGTCGGTCATGAATATATTATACTCCTTAACGCCCTTTTCTTTCAAGTAAGAAATCGTCACCTCATCGGGTTGGATATAGGAAGTCTTCGCGCCCATCTCGGTCGTCATATTGCAGAGAGCCATTCTTTCGGAGATGCTGAGTTGGGGGATGAGGGTCCCGGCAAATTCAACGCCTTTATATATCGCAAAATCAGCGCCAACTTTACCGATGACATGGAGAATGATGTCCTTTGCATAAACCCCGGGCTGGAGTGTTCCGTTCAGAGTGATTTTAATGACCCTCGGAACGCGGAACCACAATTCTCCCGTCTTCAGAATGCAGGCCAAATCCGTCGCACCCACGCCGGTTCCGAAAGCCCCGAAAGCGCCGTGTGTCGTAGTGTGGGAATCCGTGATCACGATTAATTTCCCGGGCGCGACCAAGCCCTTGTCCGCCAAAACCTGGTGGCAAACGCCAGCGTTCACGTCCATCAGTTTGTCAATTCCCTGCTCGCGGGCAAACTGTCTGAACTCGGCATGCGTCTGTGCGGCTTTGATGGTGGAGGGGGGGGCATAGTGATCCAGGAAAATCACGACGTTCTCAGGATTGGCTACTTTTTCGCCGCCGATTTCCCAAAAGGAATACATCGTCTGCGGATACAAATCATTGATTCCGGCAATGTCAACCTTGCAATTGACAATCTCGCCGGCTTTTACTTCCTTTAAACCTGCGTGATGAGCCAATATTTTTTCCAATGCGTGCATGGTTTTCTCCTCTTTCTGAAATTATCTTCATATAAAGATTTACCAGCAAGGCTGCCGAAAGGCAGGCCCCGCTGGTAAATTCGTTTGCTTGGGTTTATACGATGAATCCTGCAAGCAGCGAAAGCAGCAATGTCGCAAGCAGAAGGATGAACGCTCCGCCGATACGGGAACTGATTTGCGCAAAGGGCATCAATTCCATTCTGTCGGCAGCCGACAAGCAAGCAACGTCTCCGGTTCCGCCCATGTTGGACATGCAGAGACCCGAAGTGATAGCTCCTTCCACAGGATAGAAGCCTACCAGATAGGATACTGCGCCCGCTCCGATGATGGCACCGACAACGGTAACCAAGCAGAGCAGGAGATACTGGAGACTGAAGGCGTTGATGACGTCACCAAGAGTTACATAGACGGCACCGATTCCGACCAAGAGCATCGGAGTGAGATTCTTGGACATGAATTGGAACCATTGATGGCAAGCAATTTCGAGCTTGCTGGGGAGAGCTCTTGTGATCTTGCAGACGGCAACGGCGATGATCATCCAGGCATAGGCATGAATGTTGCCGAGGAAGGTTTTGTTCGGGTCAATCAAGAGCATGAGTTTGTTGATGATGATTCCGAAGCAAAAGAACGAAGCAGAAACGAGAATGCCGATTCCGAGATTCTTAATGTCGATTTTATCTCTTTCCGCAAGTTCCTCGGGAGTGAGTTCATACTCGCGCGGATCGCCGGAGACTTTCATCAAAGCTCCTTGACCGTTCCAATTTTCACCCTTGAAGAGTTTCGGAAGCAGTCCTGAGAAGACAATCGAGAGAGTGTTTCCGATCGCAACCGCAGGAACCATGACGTTCAGAGCCCCTTGGTAATCGAAGGATTCAAAAATCTGAGACATCGGAACCGCGCCTGCGCCCATGCCGCCGCCCATGATCGGAAGTCCGATGAGGAGCATGGCCTTGATGCCGCCGTAACCGATGATGGCTCCGACCAGCCAAGTGAGAAGCAGGGAAACAACGACGCCGCCCAAAATCGCGGGGAAGAAACGCGCAGAAGCTTTCGCCAAGAGCTTCCTGTTCATTCCGAGAATGGAGCCGGTAATCAAAGCAGCGATGTACCAATCAAGGAAGCCGCCGCCGGTCGCAAAGAAGTTTCTCATCGTTCCGGCAACACTTACCGCGCCCGTTGCTTCATTTATGGAAGTGGAAACAATGTCACTCGGAAGCAATTTAAAATAGACCAGCGCGGATGTGGCGAAAATGGTGACGATGGCGCCGCCGCCCAGATAGGAGCGGATGATCGGTGTTTTTTCGCCGATTTCATTGAAAATGGTTCCCAATACAATCATCAATCCGAACATGCCCAACATGCCGGCAGGCAGGTTGGATTTCACCATGAAATCTTCGCCTTTCAAGCCGATGGGAACATAGGTAACTACCAAAATCACAAGGGCAAAAATGGCAAAATAATACCAGGGCATACCATAAAGTTTGTAAGAAGCAAGTTTCTGTTTGAAAGTAAGCTTTGTTTCTGACATGATATCTCCTTTTTTCTTGCTTTATTTTAAAAGTTCTTATTTGTTGCGCGGAGCGCGGGCAATTCCCAACTCTTCCGCAACCTTCGCGACTTCTTCCGCAACCGCATTCGCAACGCGTTCGTCGAAGGCACCGGGAATGATGTACTCTTCATGCAATTCCTCATCCTTGATCAAAGCCGCGATCGCTTCCGCCGCCGCGATTTTCATCTCTTCAACAATCTGTTTCGCTTCCACCATCAATGCTCCCTTGAAAATTCCCGGGAACACGAGGACATTGTTAATTTGGTTCGGATAATCGCTTCTGCCGGTGGCTATGACTCTCGCTCCTCCCGCTTTGGCTTCTTCCGGCATAATCTCAGGAATGGGATTTGCCATCGCGAAAACAACCGCGTCTTTGGCCATGGTCGTAATCATCTCCGATGAGACGATCATCGGAGCGGAAACGCCGATGAAGACATCCTTGCCTTTGATGACTTCCGAAAGCGGACCGCGGATTCCTTCTTTGTTGGTCAGTTCCGCCATTTTGGCCTGAGCCGGGTTCATCCATTCTTCGCCCAGTGCGAGCGCTCCCAGTTTATCGACCAAAACAATGTCCTTCGGATGCATTTTCAGAAGCAATCTGCAAATCGATATGCCGGCAGCTCCGGCCCCGTTGATGACGATGCTCACGTCCTCCCATTTTTTATTGACCAATTTCAAGGCATTGATCAATCCCGCAAGCACGACGATTGCCGTTCCGTGCTGGTCATCGTGGAAGACGGGGATGTCCAATTCCGCTTTCAGCCTTTCCTCAATCTCAAAGCATCTCGGAGCGGAGATGTCCTCAAGATTGATGCCGCCGAATGTCGGAGCCAGATACTTAACGGTCTTGATGATTTCTTCCGTATCCTTGGTGTCGAGACAGATCGGAAAAGCATCCACCCCTCCAAACTCCTTAAAGAGCAGTGCTTTGCCTTCCATTACCGGCATCGCCGCTTCTGGGCCGATGTCTCCCAAACCCAAAACGGCGCTTCCGTCGGAAACGACGGCCACGGTGCGCCCCTTGATCGTGTAGCGGTAGACATCATGCTTGTTGGCATGAATTCTCCGGCAGGGCTCGGCAACACCGGGCGTGTAAGCGGTCGATAATTCTTCCCTCTTGGTCACGGGAACTTTGGATATGACCTCCAATTTACCCCGGTTCTTTTCGCACAATTCCAAGCTCAATTTTCCGTAGTCCATGAAAAACCTCCTTTGTGCTGCTTATATGGTAAACGATTTCAAAACAAAATCCAAGTTAAGAAAATATAAAAAGACTTGAGTAAGTAAAAAAAAACAATTCACCGATTTCAGTGGAAATAAGTTGAAAAATAGCGGAGCATGATTTATAATGAAACATATCAGTACGGATGTGGTAAGATGAAAAAAGAAAGAAAGCCCGTTTCAATCCGCTGGCAGCTGATCATCGTCAACGTGATTGTCGTCATCATCACTTTGGTTGCGGGAACGGCAATTTCTCTGACATACTATGTAAACACCATGGAACAGCAACTCGAATCCGAATTGCACACGGTTGCTTTCATGCTCTCAAAAACCGAAACGGTCATCGAAACTTTGAAAGCGAATCAGGCCAGCGAAGAACTCAACGCTTACATCGACGAAATTTTGGCCGGAAACACCGAAATCAATGTCATCACTGTCGCCGACATGACGGGGAAGAGGGTATACCACATCGACAAGGAAAAAATCGGTCAATACTTTGTCGGGGGCGATGATGATGATGTCCGCCAGGGAAAACACTACGCTTCCAAGGCCGTCGGCACCCTCGGCTACCAATTCAGATATTTTTATCCCGTTTTCGATGAAGAAAACGAGCAAATCGGTTTTGTGATGGTGAGCACTTTCATGTCCAATGTGGACAAAATGAAAAACAACATTGTCATCAACATGATCCGCCTCAGTGCCTTGGTTCTGATAGTGGGAATAGGGCTCGCCGTGATGTTGGCGGAAAAAATCAAAAACTCTTTGAGCGGATACGAGCCTGCACAGATTGTAAAAATATTGACGGAAAGAGAAGAGATCTTCGATTCTTTGGAAGAAGGCTTGGTGGCGGTCAACAACAGGGGAGAAATCATCTTCGCAAACAAAGCGGCCCTGAAATTGATTAATGCGGAAACGGGGGACATCCTGAACAAAAGCGCGGAAGAAATCCTACCCCAAATCAAACTTACGGAAACCGTAAAATCGGGGCTCTCCGCAAACAATCTGAGCACTGTCATCCATAACCGCGACATCATTTATGACAAACTCCCGATCAGGGACAAAACCGAAGTCGTCGGAGCCCTGGCCGTGATGAGAAACAGAACGGAACTGAAGCAACTGGCACAGCAGCTGACCGGAGTCAATCATTTCGTCGATTCCTTGAAAGCTAACAACCACGAATTCATGAACAAACTCCATGTCATCCTTGGCCTTCTGCAAATCGGAGCAATCAAGGATGCGGAAGACTACATTACCGAACTTTCCCACCAGCAGGGAATCATCGTGAACACAATCACGGAGCGGATCGAAAACCGGAGCGTCGCCGCGCTTCTCCTCGGAAAAATCAGCCGCGGCAACGAACTCAACATCAAAGTGAAGCTCCTGCCCAATTCCTATCTGCCGCGGCACAGCAAATTCCTTTCCACCGATTCTTTGGTCACCATCATCGGCAACCTCATCGAAAATGCCATGGACGCCATCAATTGCGAAGAATTTGAGGATTTGGAAAACGAAGAAATCACAATTTTCATCCACGAAGACGACAACAACCTCATCATCACGGTTGATGACACAGGCGTCGGCATGAGCGAGGAAACGATTGAAAACATTAAAAAAGGCCGTTATTCCACGAAGGGCAAGGGCCGCGGAATCGGCATGACTTTGATAAGGAATATTGTAGAAAACAGCGAAGGGGAATTGATGATTGATTCCAAAAGAGGAATCGGCACAAGCATTGCCGTCATCATCAAAAAGAAACGAAACCTGGGAGGAAGCCACTAGTGATTAAAGCGATAATTGTAGAAGACGATCCGATGGTAGCGGAAATAAACAGGCGTTACCTTTCGGAATTCCAAGACATAGAGGTTGCGGGCATCTTCCGGAACGGAAGGGACGCGCTCAATTTTGTTTTGGAAAATGAAATCGATCTGATCATTCTCGACATCACGATGCCCGTTCTTGACGGCTTGGAGTTTGCGAAAACGATTAGAGAAAAACGCATCCACTCCGACATCATCGTCGTCACCGCCGCGAACGACATCGAGCATCTTGATGAAATGCTCCGCATCGGCGCGATTGATTATTTAATCAAACCTTTCGACCGCATCCGTTTCAACAAAGCCATCAACAAATTTCTCAAAAAAGCCAATCTCTTTTCCCGTCACAGAGAATTGAAACAGGAAGAAATCGACTCCATCTTTAACATCAAACTCCACACGGACAAAGAATTGGAAAAAGGAATTCAGGCTTCGACACTGGAAAGGATCAAAACATTCATCGAAGAAGCGGGCATGACGAGTTTCACCTGTGACGTGTTGGCCCTGGATCTCAATTTATCAAAAGTGACAGTCCGAAGATATTTGAATTATCTTGTAGAAGAGGGGTACCTGACCCATTCCGTCGATTATGAAACCGGGGGCAGACCTTCAATCATATACATCAAGAACGAATGAACCTTGCCACAGAGCAAGGTTTTTTCAATAAAAGGCTTGAGAAGCATCAAGCCTATTTCTTTTGCACTTTCATTAAATCATCGAATAATTCTTCCGTCCGCTTTCCTCGGAACTGATCCTTTTCAATCTTGCTATCTTTGCTCACAAAGAAAACTTCGCTGACTTCGTCATTTCCATTTCTACAATCCTTCCTTTGTATACAACCAAAACAAGCCTTTTCTAATCTTTCACATGTGTCCTATTCAATTCCAGGTCCTCAACGCTCATGTCGGTTTCTTCTTAAGTAATTCTGTTTCATTTCCAACTCCAGTTGCTTTGTTTTATTTTAAATGTTTCCGCATTATCATTCCCTTACCGGTATCAAGGTAGAGTTCAAAACCGCACTTTTTATACATCTCAACATAACCGCCAAAATCAGACGATTGGTTACTATGCTCTCGATAAGGATATGCTTCAAGAATTTCAAATCCCTCTTCTTGCGCATCTTTGCATACGCGTTCAAGGAGCATTGTTGCGATGCCTTTTCTTTTCATCTCCGGAGCTACAGTGAAACAAAAAATTGACTTAACTTTTTTATCATCCAAAGGAACATGGTCCATAAAAAAGCGCCACCCCACGCATTTTGTGCACTCTGATTTAGTGTTAGCATTGCACCAACCGACGACTTTGCCGTCACAATACGCCAAATACCCCTGAATTTTATTGTTATTCACGTATTCATAGGCCTGTTTTCTTCTCTTTTCAACCGTCGAAAAATCTTTGCCTGCAAAATCATCACTGCACCAGCAAACGCAATAACACTTGTGTTCGTCGATATAATCATCATGGGGTGTGGTGTCAAAGAAATGAACATAATCATCAGCCAATTCAGGCGTTAATTTTCGAATTTCAATATTCATGTTTCTCTCCCAAAACAACAAAAATTCTATTTTAACTTTTAATGCCGAAACATGATTCCGTTAAAATATGAAAGACCTGTTTCAGCATTGTAGTCCTTTGTATAATTTTCTTTTACAAACTCAGGCAATTCGCCTTGATAACTTTCGGGTATGTAAATGTCCCTGTCTTTAATAAGCCCATTGAATGCAGTTTCGGAAAGCTGATCGATTATTGTGTTTTGAATTCGAAGCATTCGGTGATTTAGTATTTGAAAAGTAATTAAAAGAAATAAAATTAGGGAATACTATGGATTCATTAAATCAATTTTTTAGAAAAAAATAGAAAATCCCATCAATCGTGAAAAAATAAAGTCAGTAATTGATTGGGTATTTAAAACTTTTCCAAGCCTAGAATTTAAATTTCGTTGGAATCAGTCAATGTTTACACATGAAGGGACTTTTATTATTGCCTTTAGCGTTTCGAAAAAACATTTTAGTGTTGCCCTGGAAAATGTTGCAATTGAAAAATTCAGAAATGAAATTGATACTGCAGGCTATGAAGCAACAAATCAACTCTTTAGAATCAAAATAATCCATTACAAGATAATACACCCCCTAAATCAATTAAATTCTTTTAATAAAAAAAAGAATTGGTTTGTAATAATTTAATGAGGTTTAGTACATCTACAACATTTGCATTAAATGGTAAGTAAAAAGTTATAAAGAATTCTGATTCATCACTTTCTATTATCTTTTTTATCATATCATTTAATGATTTCTCAGTACCAAAATCACATAGATAATCCTCTACACCATATACTTCAAAGCGGTACTGAGTAAACTGAATAAATTCAAAATCAATAATATTATTTTTCTTCAATTTTGAAGTAATTGATATATTATCAAAATCTATTTCGATATCGCATAACCCAACAATACTCACAACCGGTATTGGATAATAATCTTTCTCATACTCTGATCTATCATTCTTATGATAATGACCATTATAAAAGCCACATTTAAAATGTATTTCTTCTTGAATCGATTTTAAACCTGATAAAATTCCTTCTCTTTTATTATCCAAAGATAAATATAGATTATTTAACGTTTTTCTTACATTTGTATCCATATTTTGTACTCCCAAAGTAGAATTATTGATCAATCAAACTATATCATTCTTTTGAATTTTTTGTCAATGAGAAATTAAATTTTAGATGAGTAAAAATTTCATTTTCATAAGGTCATAATTTCTTTCGTGAATTGATACAACATTATAATATTTCAAAATCATATAAAACTTTGTACTTGTTTTACTAGTCATATTAACATAGAAATCCACATAATCTACAAATTGTTCTTGTATCATACATAAGATTTTTAAAAATTAGTAAAATCTAAAACTTATTCTTTCATTTCACCACAATTGTCTACTTATAGATCTTGTATTATGTAAGTATTATAGGCAAAGTGAATAAATCAAAAAAAGACATCTTGTCACAAGAACAAAATGTCTACTTTCTCTAAATGGCGGAGGAGAGGGGATTTGAACCCCTGCGCCGGGTTAGCGGCCTACTAGCTTTCCAAGCC
>LFRY01000081.1 GCA_001512995.1 Acholeplasmatales bacterium DTU067 | reverse complement strand
GTAGTCAAGTCCAAAAAAACGTCCGCACCCCCTGCTCTGGAATTTTTGATTGCCAAAAACACCTTGGCTTCAGGTGGGTAGCAGAAGTGTTGCCGCTAAGTTAACGCTGGGTAGTTTGCTGCATGCTATCGATTAGTCCCTGGATAATCTCCTTAGCAGTAGGTGGGCAGCCGGGAATGCTGATATCGAAGTCCCTTGTACAAGATCCTACTCCAATACCTTTGCCAGACTTACCGCGATAACCCTGGCCGATATGAGTCTTCTCATGGATTTGCCTCAACAACCCCTGCTCATCCAATCTGGCGAGTGCTCGAATCAAGCTCCCATAACAAGCGGAACAGGCATCTAGTTCATGAACATATTGTGCCAATCGTTCAATCTCACGCGTTGGCGCTAAATTTTTTCGGTTATGTGCTGGGTTTAACTCTATGATCTCTGTGGATTGGTTGACGCAGTTGCCAACTCCAATACTTTCCGCGATTTTGATATATTCAATCTCCTCAGGGGCATAGCCTAATAGTTCCGCTACATAGGAATCGATCAGGACAGGATCGGTACCAACCAGAATCATATCCATTTGAACCGGATTGCCGCCCTCCTCGAAGTTAAGGTCACCCATCATTCCATCTACAACCACCAAATCTGTAGTAATTATTTCGTTGAGATAGGCTATCGGTTTATGTAGACCTAAGGTGTGAAACCTGCGTTTTTCTGAATTGGGAATACAGCCCTTTAAATTCTTCAAAGCGCAGGTTATTTTGGTTTGGCAGTGTCCTTTGAGTACAGGTACGTTGATTAGGTAATCCAGATGAATCACGGCATCGCAGACCGCGATCTCCATTGATTCGGCTTGGTGCAGTCGATAACTGTCCTTTTGCAGGTCAATCAAGGAGACATCATACTTGTGTGCTATTTCTGTATAGCCACAGACCTCAAACGCCCGGGCAGTCCGATCGCCGATCCATGAGCCCTCCAAAATGGCAATGTTGTTTCTTCCTTTGGACTCGAGATACTCAATTATCCCTGCTACCAACAAAGGAGATGTGGTGGCACCTGAAGTGGATGGTTTGGCCACTACCAGATTTGGCTTAATACCAATCAGGGCATCTTCTGGGATGGTCTGCTCAATCTGCAATGCGGACAGCACTTCACCGATCATTTTGTGAGGATCCTGTCCATAAATAACATAGATGCTGTTGTTTAGCATAGCATTCACCTTCCTGCAAGTCCCAGTTCTTAGGCTGCAAAGATAACCGGCAGCATTTATTATTTTACCATCCTTGTCTCATTAGCCAACCTTCTCCATCCCGCCTTGATAGATCTCTCGGATAATCTACTCGATATCTGCTTCCTGAATGCTCATATCCTTGATCACATACCGCTGTCCTAGCGCAGTGATCAAATCGATTGCTGTGCCTAGTTCTCTCAAGAAGGTGATGGACTTCTTCAATCCCTCATCTTTGGTCACAGTTCCATAAGGAAGCTCAATCTCAGGATACTCCTCGCCAAACTCCACCACCATGGTCCGCTCTCGGCCATAACGGTGCCTAATCTCATCAAAATCCCCTTGATAAACAATAAAAACGGGGAAGCTCGATAGCAATCCCCGTTGGCTCGTAATACTATTCTGGTAGTGTTTGTTTATCGTTTACTAGACCTATAGTCCTAATGCTTTGTCAAGCGCTTCAATGTAATCTTCCTGGTCCAGCAATTCTCCTGCAGGATCAACAGCTACAAAGCCAATCATTAACACGTTGCTGAATTGCCTGGTATCCTCTTCATCAGTATTAAGGATGTATTCCATCCGCAGAATATTTTCACCAGCTTTTAGTTCTAAAAGATCAGACACATAGAACATCCATCTATCTTCATCGGTACCAACACGACCAGTAGCAAGATCATATGTTACATCAATATATGCAGCTTCGATATCTTCACCAGCTAGGCGAAGTTTGAAATTGCGTCTTACAAATTTTGGCGCTTCGTGGGTGGAATAACGAATGATTAGCCGATACT
>LFRY01000055.1:5328-5624 GCA_001512995.1 Acholeplasmatales bacterium DTU067 | reverse complement strand
GCCGGAACCATTGATGCCTATGCATATCCCAGAATTTACGGAGAGTTCAACGGCTGGGACATTGACGGCGAGAATGCTTTCATCCTGAGCGACCCGGACGGGGACGGGATTTACACCGGCATGATCGAGTTCGAAGCAGCCGGAGAATCCGACTTTTCGGTCGTTCTCTCCAGAAAATGGTACGACGATCAATGGGGCAAGCGCTGGGGAGCCGAAGAGCAGTACAAGCCGGACGGAACTCCCGCAGGAATGGGATCCACAACGAAAATCACATACGAAGCCGGACTCTACCTCTT
>LFRY01000055.1:0-5275 GCA_001512995.1 Acholeplasmatales bacterium DTU067 | reverse complement strand
TCAACGGCTGGGACATGGAAGGAGAAAATGCCCTGGTTTTGACCGATGAAGACGGGGACGGTGTTTATACTGCCAGTTTTGAATTCAGTGAAGAAGGCATCACCGACATTTGGGTCGTGCTCTCCAAGAAATGGTATGACGACGAATGGGGCAAGCGCTGGGGAGCCGAAGATCAATATAAACTTGAATCAGACCTTGCTTATGAAGAGGGCACCTATCTATTCTCTTTTAATGCGGAGACCAAAGAAATAATTGTTGTGAAACAGTGATTTTTCATAGGGTGATTTAATGTTCCGAGACGAGTCGAGGAAACCGGATTTTGAAAACCTCCGGTTGATTTTAGAAAAAAAACCCGCTCCGCGACCGGTATTGTTTGAATTCATTCTGAGCGCCGACAAGGAGAAATACCTGGTCGGCGCCGATTATAAAACCGATACCGAATTTGACAGGGTTGTGACCACCATCAAAGCCTTTGACAGCGGCGGTTACGACTTCGCCCCGATCATCGTGAGGGGCATGGAATTTGCCAGGAAAGAACAGAAAGAAGGAGCGACGATATCCCTGAACGAAGGCGCGCTCATCACCGACCGTAAATCCTTCGAAAGCTATCCCTGGCCCGACGAGGCAAACGCCGACTTTTCGATTATTTCCGAGGCCGGAAAGCACCTGTCAGAAAAAGCGAAATTCGTTGCTTTTTCCCACGACGGGATTTTGGAAAACACAATCGGAATCGTCGGCTACGAAAACCTCTGCTACATGGTTTATGACAATCCGGAATTGGCAGCGGCTGTTTTCCGAAAAGTCGGGGAGTTGATTTACAGGTATTTTTGCAGGTGCTTGGAATACGATGAGGTCGGCGCGGTTCTATGCAATGATGATTGGGGTTTCAGCACGCAAACCATGCTCGCTCCCGATTTGCTGAGAATTCATGTTTTCCCCTGGTACAAGAAAATTGTTGAGAAAGCCCATGCCTTGGGGAAATACGCGATCCTCCATTCCTGCGGCTATTATTATGACATCATTGATGACGTGATCGAAGTCATGGGCTTCGACGGCCGCCAGTCCTATGAGGACAAGATCGTGCCCGTCGAAAAAGCCTATCGGGAACTCCATCCCAGGCTTGCCATCCTGGGAGGAATTGACGTCGATTTTCTTGTGAGGGCAACGAGCGGCGAAGTATATGACCGCTGCAAAAGAATGCTTCATATGACGAAAGAGACCGGCGGCTACGCTTTGGGAAGCGGAAACAGCATTCCCGATTATGTCCCGCTGGAAAACTACAAAGCGCTTTTGCGTGCGGCACTGGAAGAATAAGGAGAAAGTTCATGAAAAATTGGTTAGAATGGCAAAGAGCCAACCGCAACAAAACCATGCCGATTTTGTCCTTTCCCGCAATCCAACTTTTGGTAATCAACATCAGGGATTTGATTTGGTCCGCGGATCATCAGGTCGCTGCTTTGCGGGTGATTAAAGAAAGATGCCCAATCAGCGCTTCGGTCAGCATGATGGATCTATCGGTCGAAGCGGAGGCTTTCGGAGCCGAGATCAGATTCTTTGATTACGATGTCCCCACGGTGATCGGCAAAATTATCGAAAACGAAGAAGATTTGGATAAATTGAAGGTTCCCGAGGTCGGGCATAAGCGGGACGGGATTTATCTTGAAGCCATCAAAAAAGCAAGCGCGGAAACCGAGTTCTCGATTTTCGGGGGCGTGATCGGTCCTTTCTCGCTTGCGGGCAGGCTCATGGACATGACGGAAATCATGGTCAATTGTTATACAAACCCCGGTTTGGTTCACGGGACCTTGAAAAAGGTCGCGGAATACATCAAGAACTATGCCTTGGGATTTAAAAAAGCCGGGGCCAAAGGCATAATCATGGCTGAGCCGGCAGCTGGGTTGCTGTCTCCCGAGCTCTGCGAAGAGTTTTCCTCCCAATATGTCAGGGAAATTTTCGGCGCGCTCCGCGGCGATGATTTCATGATTTGTTATCATAACTGCGGAAACGTGCTTCCCCTTGTACAAACTCTCATCAGTTTGGATGCCGACATCTATCATTTCGGAAATTCGATCGACATCGAAGAGATGCTTAAGCTGATGCCCAGCAATAAACTGATTATGGGAAACATCGACCCCGCCGGCCAGTTCAGAAACGGCACTCCGGAAAGCGTCAGGAAGGCGACCAAGGAACTCTTGGAAAGATGCAGCGGCTATGAAAACTTCGTGATTTCCTCAGGCTGCGACATCCCACCGCTTTCAAGTTGGGATAACATCATGGCCTTCTTTTCCGCCGTCGAAGAATATTATAACGAATGAAAAAAGCCCAGGCATGAAGCTTGGGCTTTCATTCATCCAGGAGCCAGGAAAGGAAACCGGGAAACCTCCTTTTCCAGGCGGATTCGCGATGCAAAGCTCCTTTTTCAATCAGAAGCTCTGCTTTGCAATCCTTCTTTTTCAGCAGCCTGTATATCCTTTTTGCATGGCGCAGTTCCGGATTAGTGATCATCCTTGATTCCTTGGTGCCGATGTCCAAATAGACTTCCAAGTCTTTCAGAGCGCTTGCTTTGATCAGCCGCGCGAATTCCTGCAAAGAAAACCAGAAAGCCGGGGACAGGCAGCCCAGTTTCCGGAAAACGCCGGGATATTTGATGCCGGCATAGAGGGTGATGTTAGCTCCCATCGATGAGCCGGCCAGGTAGTTTGTATGATTGGTCCTGTATTTTTGATTGATCATGGGAATCAGTTCACGGACCAGCCAATCCAGATATTTGTCTCCTTCTCCACCGGCAAAATCCATCCCCAATTCCGGAATGTATTTTTTAAGTTTATTGCTTATCCAGGGGCTGTATTCGTCAAAGCGGTATATTTCCCCGTTGTCGATGCCGACGATAATCAGGCCTTTTCCGTGTTGTCTATAATATGCATCGGCGGCTGCTTTCACTCCCCAACTTTCGCCGTAGGCCGCGTCCTCATCGGAAAAAAGATTCTGTCCGTCATGCATGTAGAGGACCGGGCAGCGAACCGAGTCATGGTTTTCCGGAAGGTAGATTCTGAGTTTCCGTTCCCTGTTCAAAGTTGTGATGAATGCGTCCACAATTTCAATTCTTGACATCTTGACCTCCGCCTGTATTATAGCATTTTTTGTACTTTTTTGTTAACAAAAAATTTCTGTTATGGTAAAATGGCGGTATGAAACATTGGATAGAGGAAATGACTGCAAAGGCGAGGAGGATTTTTGAAAAATACAATCCCCCCGCCGGTGTTGCGCGTGCGCCGCGGGGCAGGGCCAGGCTCAGGAAGCCCCTTGATAATTACGCCAAAGCGGCGACTAATCTCTATGGGATTATCAAGCTTGATGAATTTGTCGAGATTTTCAACTGCCAAATCGGGGAGGACACCAATCCAGAAGAAGTGAAGATGCTCTTGCTTCCGTGGATTTTGGAAGACGGACTCTATTGTTTTTATAAGGATTATCTGGTTCATTCCACATTCATTGACAGTGATTTTGATTTTGTAAAACCGTTGGCAAGGAATCAGGAAGGAAAACCGCGCTACCTTCCGGAGAAGAATTTATTTCTACGCCATGCGTTGCCGGGTTATGAGGACAATCATCAATATTGGTGGGATGTTCTGGAATTCATGGAAAAGAAATTCGGAACCGGAGATGATGTTTTTTCCTGCAGCATCGAACTGAAAATGCTTCATCCCGAAAGGCTGACTGAAGTTTTCCCGATTCTCAATGAATACGGCCTTGGTTTTCAAAACCTTGAAGAGGCGAATGAATTCATGAGATTGCTGACGGTTGCGAAGAACAACGTAAGGCTTTGGGAAAACAAAGGCTATACGCCCAGCGAATTGAGGAAGCTGGCGGAAAAAGATGCTCCCAAAGAATTGCATTTTGTACCGTTACGCGAAATCCTGCCCGATGAGAGCTGCCCCTGCGGAAGCGGAAAGAAGTACAAGCATTGCTGTTCCATCAGCCCAGCAAGGCTTCCGGAAAAGGATAGGATTCTATTTTATGACACTTGGCTGCGGCTCCTGGATTATGTCAACAAGAAAGAAAAGGTCTGCGATTATCAGGTCAATTTTCTGAACCCGGCCTTTAACCTACAATCCAAACTCTGCCTCATCCGCGATCGGCTTTGGGAAAAGCCTTCATTTATCAGCGAGTATACGTTGTTGAATCCGGCGCTCACAAAAGAAGCGGCGGAATTATTGCGCGCCTGGGAAAAGAAACATGTCCGGGGGAAATTTCTGTTGCTTGAGTATCGGAACGGGACCGCGATTATGATGCAAATTAAGGAAAACGAAACTCCGAAATTATATGCCGTCATCGGCATCACTTCCACAATCTCCGAAACTGTGATGAGCGCCCCGCCGGTTTTGTTGAAGACGGTACTGCTCCCTTTCGGAGACAGGATTATCTACGATGGTTTTATCGTTCCTTATCAAATTTCCTTCGGACTGGGAGCGAGGAAGATGTTTTCCGAACAATATGAGATGGAAAAATTAAAACATGGGATCCTGACAAAATTATGAGAGCCATGACCTTTTTGGAAGGATTCAATCATCTTGAGGATGATTGCATTTATTTGGAAATCATTGAGAAAAACGAAGGAAATCGCGAAGAACTCCCGTATTATTATTATGTCATATATTTGCAATCGGGAATTCAAATTGGGAAAATCAGCATCCGCATCGGCCATAACAAACATTCATATTATAACGGGAACATAGGTTATGAAATATATCCCGAGCACCGGGGGAAGAAGCATTCCTTGCGGGCCTGCAAACTTGTTTTGGAAGTCGCGCGGGCACATGGCATGAATTTTTTATACATCTGCTGCGCGGAAAACAATGTTCCATCTCGGAAGATCATCGAAAGCCCGGGAGCAAAACTTCAGGAAATCAAAGTTCCGCCTAAGGATTATATATTTATTATGAAGGGATGCCCGCGCAAAGAATCTACCGTTTGGATTTATTAATACGGTGCAATGTTTGTATAATAATGGTATGAGAGAGACAAGGGCACTTTTTCTGAGAAAATAAAGAAAGGAAAGATTATGAAAAAAGGAAAGGGTTACTTCGGCCTGGGATATTTGCTCAGCGTCATTTTTGCAATCCTCCCCATCACTAATTTGATTTTCGGGGTTGTCATCAGAATCGAAAAGAATAAAATCCTCCATGCCCTGCTGAACATCCTGATTTTCCCTCTGTTCTGGCTCGTCGATTTGATTTCGATTATTTTACACAACAAACTCAAGTATTTGATTTAG
>LFRY01000030.1:19428-35324 GCA_001512995.1 Acholeplasmatales bacterium DTU067 | reverse complement strand
TATTATTATGACCGCTTGTCGGTCAGAGAGATTTCAGAAATCCTAAAAATCAGTGAATCCGCGGTTATGAAAAGAATGGAGAGAGGCAGAAAAACTTTAAGGAAATTAATGGAGGAAAATTGCCATGAAATTGGATGACATCCTAAAGAATGTGTCTGGAAGCATCCCCGCCGTCGACGCATCCTTGGAAAGCAGGATTTACCACCAAGCCATAGGGAATAAACAGGTTCGTTCCCATAGAAACATAAGATTGGCATTAATGATTTTCATATTGGCAGGTTTTGCGCTGGTTCTTTTTATCAAAAAACCATATAAAAATAGTTATTCATACTTAAGCATCATAGTATATTCAAAAAGCGATGCCGGTTACTATTCGGAAAGTTTGGAAAAAGAAAATGCTGCTTTCCTTGGTGAATACACATTTCCCATGGATGTTCTTCCGGGTTTGCCCATGACATTCAATTGTGACAACTCATTGCTTGCAATTAGCGTTGACAACGGTGAGTTTGCATTGTGGCATGATTATGAGATAACTCAGGAGGATGATGGCTTTGCCGTCTTCACTCCAACTCAGGGCGAAAAGAAGGGCTTGGAATATGTGGGGAATAATTATTTGATAGAAGGAAGTTCAACCATATATTGGGTTCCCCATGAATCTGAACACAATGCAACGATAATCTATAAAATCATCCAAAACCGGGAAGAAATATCGGCGGGCAAAATCATAATCACAAATGAGAACGGAATATATAAAGCAACCTTGAAACAGGATTAATAAGTTTTTGCCGGGCAGCGCATTTTGTATCATAACCAAGAGAATTCTCTTGGTTTTTATTTGTATAAATGATAACACTGCTTTTTCGGAATAGGCGCGAGGATTTGCGCATAAGTTGAAAAGAGGGGAAACATGCTTCAAGTCCTTTTGTTCAGCCTGCTCGGCATTTTGGGCACCGCGATCGGGGCCCTGTTCGGCATATTTTTCGGAAAGAGAAGAATCGGCGGGACGCTTGCTGCGACGGGCGGGATCATGCTCGGGCTCGTCCTCTTCGATCTTTTTCCGCTTGCCGTCCGCCTTGCCGATCCCATCCTCGCCTTTCTCGCGGGCGGGGTCGGAGTTTTTGGGGTGCTCACCCTATGCCGGACACTTCCGAAAATCAAGCCCCTCCGGGAAAGCAACAAAATGTTCGCCATGGGGCTCCTCCTCCTGGTGTCGATGAGCCTCCATAATTTTCCGGAAGGGATGGCGATCGGATCGGGCAGCGCGGAAAGCGCTGGGACCGGTCTCTTGGTCGCGGTTGCGATTGCCCTCCATGATCTTCCGGAGGGGATGGCGGTCGCGGCTCCTTTCGTCGGCGGCAAACTAGGCAGCGGGAAGGCGTTTTTGCTGGCCCTGTTTTCCGGCCTTTCCACAATCCTCGGTGCTCTCCTCGGGTTTTTCCTCGGGAATCTCTCCCCCAAAGCGAATGCCCTTGCCCTGGCGCTTGCCAGCGGCGCCATGCTGGCGGTGGCCTTCCGGGAATTGCTTCCGGAAGCGCGGAAGAACTCTTCCCCGGCGGAAACCGGCCTCTTTCTTGCTTTGGGAATCCTGGTTGCCCTGATATTGATCGCCCTGCTTTGAAAAAACGAAACCGCAAGGCCTCCTTTCTATTATTTGTTTGAAATCAACGGAAAGGAGTTTTTTTATGTTCAGGAAATTTTTCAGCTTTTTATTGGTTTTGTATGCCGCTTCCGGGATTGCAGTTTCCGGAAACAGTTGGGAACACCTGCCCCTCGGCAAGAATTATTTCGATCCGGACAATTACTTCCTCCTGGGTGAGTACTACGATTGGGAATTTTACTGCAAAAACCCCTTTCGGATCAAAGAAAACACGGTTTATTCGCTCTATTCCCGGAGATATGGGGAGTATTTCTTTGCAAGCGCGGACATCACCTTCTATGACGGAGCCGGAAACAAAATCTTAAAACATCCCCCGGCCCGCATCCGCCGATACCTCGGTTATGGCATCATGGAGATCAGTTTCACCTCTCCCGTGGGTGCGCGCTATTTGTCTTTGGATTTTTCCATTAGCATCGCAAGCCAGCCACCCCTATGCGAAGATGAACTCTACGAAGCGATCATGATTTACGAAGGCGCAAATGCCGACCAATATGAGGAATACCGGGGACCGGACATGACCAACGAAGTCGTGGATGAGGGGATGTGGGGGTTTTTCCGGACCAATGTCGATTCTCCCGTCGCGGTCTCCGCACTGAAATCCGCCCTTAAGGCGTGGGATTATGTCGACGGGAATGTCGAGATCGAGATTCTGGAAGATGCCTACAGCGCAAACCGGGACAGGCTCGGGACCTACCATGTGCTTTTCGGAGCGACCGACAGTTCCGGGAATGTCTCCGCTTTCCGGGTTTACATCGAGATTTTCGACGACACTCCCCCGCTGATCAGCGGAAGCAAACACTTGGTCGCCTCGGCAGCGGAACCGCTCACGGCAGCGGACATCAAGAGCATGCTGACGGTTGCCGACAATTACGATCAGGAAGTCGAGTTGCTGATCGCCGAAGATGGCTATACGCCCAATTGCCGGAAAATAGGAACCTACCGGATGGTCTTCCTCGCCCGGGATTCTTCCGGAAACGAAAGCTGTTTTACAATGACCATCGAAGTGCGGGATTTGGAAGGGCCGCGGATCACCGGTCCCCAGAGAATCAGGAAACCCTATCAGGAAACGCTCCTGCTTGAGGAGATACTGAAAAAATACCGCGCCGCCGACGACATCGACGGGGATGTTTCCGGAACCATCCGCGCCGCAAGCGAAAATTATACGGAAAACATGTATGAAATCGGAGTCTGGACGATCAGAATCGAAGCCAGGGACGGCAGCGGGAACGTGAGTTGGTTGGATGCGGAAGTGGAGGTCTATGACGGCAAGGGGCCGGTTTTCATCATCCAAAAAAACAAGATTGACATCGAATTGCAGGAAGAGGCCCCCGATCTGACGGCCCTGGTTTATGGCCTGCAGAAAAGCGGGAATCTTCCCCGCGGGGTGTTGAGGGTGGATGAGGACGGCTATTCCGAAAACAAAAAAATCCCCGGCACCCACCGCGTGACCCTGGCGGGGGAAGGGGGAATTTACGAATTGTCTCTCAACATCAGGGAAAAGCAAGCAACGGCAAGCAAAACCCTCTGGGAAAGAATCATTTCCTTTTTCCGAAAAATCCTCAATTAGGATAATCGTTCCGGAAGAGTTTTTCGAGTCTGCTTTTCGGGACCGGGTCATAACCGCCGCGGGAGAGGGGATTGCAGCGGAGGATTCTCCAGGCGGTGAGGAAGGAAGCTTTCAAAAAGCCGAATTTCTGAAAGCATTCCAGGCCATAATTGGAACAGCTGGGGTGGTAGCGGCAACGTTTCTGTTTATTCTGCGTGAGTTCCTGGTATTTTTTTATCAATTTCACCGCTAATTTATTCATAAATAAATTATATTATAATTCCCCGCCTTATACAAGGCAAATTTCTGGTATTAAATGCGGAAAGATGTAAAAAATATAGACATGATTTATGTTTTGGTTGTTTTTGTGCTGCTTTTGATTACGCCCATCAGGGTCGTGATTACCAAGGATGAGACCAGGAGCGACATCGATTTTTACTTCACGCGGATCTTCAATCTGCGTTTGGATTTTGATGAGTTCATAAAATTGTTGTTTACGGAAGCGGACACTCCGGAAAAAATTTCCCCGGCTAAAATCCTGCACACTTACCAAAACTATAATCGGTTCAGTCCCTTTGTCCGGACCGCGACGCGCATGGTCCCCTTGGACAAGATCACGGTGATAGTAAAAACGGAAGGGAAGAGTTTGGAACGCCAGACCTGGAATTTCGTCTTTGCCTGGATATTTCTTGGCTATTTCCAGAATTTGGTCCACGGTTATTTCAAATATGTGAAGGACGAATACTATAACCAGGTTTCGGCGGAAAAAACGGCGATTTTCTTTGAACTGCGTTTTAATTTCCGCCTGATTTATCTTCTCTTTTCCGGAATCAAAAACATCAATCGGGTTCCGAAATTAATCAATCCCAAGAAAGGAAGAAAGAAACATGGAGCAACATCCAATCGCTGATCTTTTTAAGATCTCCCTCGATTGCATCAAGGAAATGATCGACGTGAACACGATTTGCGGGGAGGCGATTGCTGTGAACGACGAGACATCCGTCATTCCGGTATCCAAAGTCAATTGCGTTTTCGCTACCGGGGGCTGCGAGCAGAATAATGTAAAAGCGGGGGGGGAGCGCCATCCTTTCGGGGGTGCGACCGGAGGAACGCTCACATTGAAGCCGATCGGCTTCCTCGTCTGCTCAAAGAACGACATCAGGCTCTTGCATTTGGACGAACAGACCCATCTCTACGAAAAACTGATCGACGAAATCCCCGCAATCGCCCAGGATCTCAAAAATATTTTTACAAAACCTCCCCAGGTGTCGAGCCTGGAAGTCATTGAAAGAAAAGAACGCCCCTAGCGGGCGTTTTTTCGGAAATTATCTTCCCTTGCTTGAATTGCCGCGCGATTTATGGTAATATATGTTTTAGTTTGATGAGGGATATATGAAAATTGTTGTCACCTCGGACAGCCATGGCCGGGTCGAAATCTTAAAAAGAATCGCCGCCTCGGAAAAGGCGGATTTATATCTGGACGCCGGAGACAGCGAGCGGGAGGAAAGGGAACTCCCCCCCTTTCTTTCGGTCAGGGGAAACCGCGACCATCTCATAACAAACCGCTACCGGATTGTCACTGCCGGAGGCATGAGGATCTTTCTTTTTCACGGGAACCGCAGTCCCCTCGACAGGGATTATTTGGCGCGGCTTGCGAAGAATAATGATTGCCAGATCATCATTCACGGGCACACGCACGTGCCCCGGCATGCGGTGCATGACGGGATCCACATCCTCTGCCCCGGTTCCGTCGCTTTCCCCAGGTCTTTAAAGGGGACGACTTATGCGGTGATCTCGCTCGGTCCCGAGATTGAAGTTGAATTCAAGAAGGTCAGAAGATGAAGGATAAAGTTGATCTTTTTTATGATTTATTCGATGAAGCGGCGCTGCTTCATTACGAAACGCTGGAGCTCAAATACCTCGATGCTTTCATCAAGGTTTCGGAAGGGATTCTTTGGGGGGAGTTGGACCGGCGCTTGGACGAAGAGAAGCAGGAAAAGCTGAAGAAAATTTATGAGAAAATCAGCGCCTGCGATTTCTGTAATGAAGAAATCAGGCTCGCCCTGGAATTGTTGCTGGTGAAGGGTTTCAAACATGAGAACCTCTCTTTGGATCTGATGACCCCCGACAGCATCAATTACCTGTTTGTGAGGATCATCTCCCGGCTATTTCCGGAAGGAAGGATTGCGATTCTGGACACCGCCCTGGGAACGGGGAATCTCCTTTCCGCGGTTCACAACAATCTCAAAAACGAAACCGTCCTCTGTGGGATTGAAAGGGATGAGCGGCTCACGCGGATCGCCTGCCTGGCAGCCGATTTGCAGGGGACGGAAGTGACCGTTTATTGTCAGGACGCGCTTTTGGATGTCTATGAGGTCGCGGACGTGGTGATCGGCGACATCGATTCCTATTACCTGGCTGAAGGCCTTCCCCTGGAAGATGAGCTCTATCAAAGGGGCGTCCGCTATTTTCCGTATCTTTTGCTTCATAAACGGCTGAAGAACATCAGGCCCGGCGGTTATTTCATTTATCTGGTAGACAACGATATCTTCCAAAAACCCAAGGGGGAGATTCTGAAAGCCCTTCTTGAAAAGGAAGCGCGGCTCCCGGGTTTGATTTTGCTTCCGAAAACAATCGTCCAGCCGGGTCATCCGGGCAAGAGCATCCTGATCGGAAAGAAGGCTCCCGGCATGGGCGCGCTTTCGGTTTTGGAAATCCCCGATTTCAAAGCGGACACATTGAAGAAGACATTCAATAAATTAGACATGATGATAAAAAATATAGCGGAGGAATAGAAAATGTTGAAAATCATGGCAGTGAACGCCGGCAGTTCTTCATTGAAATTTAAATTGTTTCAGATGCCAGGCGAAGAAGTGATTACGGAAGGGATTGTTGAAAGGATTGGGGCGGAGGACGCCTATTACACGATTGTCGTGAACGGGGATAAAATCAAAAAGGTTCTGCCCGTGAAGAACCACAGCGTCGCCGTCAGGCTGCTCTTGGACGATCTTGTAGAAAGGGAGATTGTCCGCGACCTTTCCGAAATCAACGGCGTCGGCCACAGAATCGTCCAGGGCGGGAGTTATTTTCCCGATTCCGTGCTGATCGACGAAGACGTGATCGCAAAAATCGATGAACTGGCTGCGATTGCGCCCTTGCATAACCACGCCCATTTGATCGGCATCAAGGCCTTCATTGAAGCCCTGCCCGAGGTTCCGAATGTGGCGGTCTTCGACACTTCCTTCCACCAAACGATGAACGAGGAAACCTACATGTATGCCATTCCCTTCGAATGGTATGAGAAGTATAAAATCAGAAAATACGGCGCCCACGGGACGAGTCATAAATACGTTGCCATGAAAGCCGCGGAAATCGTCGGACGCCCCATAGAGGAACTGAAAATCGTCACCTGCCATTTGGGGAACGGTGCTTCGATCGCTGCCGTGAAGGGCGGGAAATGCGTCGACACTTCGATGGGACTGACTCCGCTTGAGGGGATTCCGATGGGAACCAGGAGCGGGAACATCGACCCTGCCATCGTCGGTTTCATCAGCGAAGCGGAAAACCTGACGGCTTCGGAGATTGTTGAAATATTGAATAAGAAATCGGGGTATCTGGGAGTCTCCGGGGTGTCGAATGATTCCCGCGATTTGGAAGCGTGCATGGCGGAAAACAAACGCTGCAAGCTCGCGCTCGACATCCAAACGAAGCGGATTGCGGATTACATCGGGAGCTATTACGTCCTGCTTGAAGGCATCGACATCATCGTTTTCACGGCCGGAATCGGCGAAAACAGCAGCCGTTGCCGCAGGGACGTTCTGAAGAGATTGAAAGTTTTGGGTGTAGAAATCGACGAAGAGGCGAATACTAGACAGCGGGAGATTGTGGAAATAACCACGAAGAACTCAAAAATCAGGGCCTTCGTCATTCCCACGAACGAGGAATTGATGATTGCCCGGGATACGGTCAGAATCGCCGGATTATGCGCAAAATAAAAAGATATTTACTTACTTTGCTCATTGTTTTCATATTTGCAATCAGCGGTTGTTCCGGAAAAACCAGGGGCGGTT
This sequence comes from Acholeplasmatales bacterium DTU067, assembly GCA_001512995.1. Taxonomy (GTDB): domain Bacteria; phylum Bacillota_I; class Bacilli_A; order ML615J-28; family CAG-698; genus DTU067. Next base: position 28,051 of record LFRY01000030.1, on the reverse strand, counting down.
TCGACGCCTTCACGGAACAACTTTTTCTTGCTTGGGTGGCTTCCCCCTTGGATGCCAATTTTTTGGTGAAGGATGCGGAGGCTTTCGGTTTTGACGAACTCGAAGTCGAACCCCTTTCTTTTTCAAAAGAAGAGCACGAAGCCCATAATCGCTATCTCGAGGAGGTGTTAGAGGAACTTAGGGGTTTCAATTATAAAAAACTGGATGCTGAAAGGAAACTCACTTACAGAGTGCTTGAGGATTATCTGGAATCGGAACTTGCCTATGCGGATTTTTATCATTACGCAACTCCGCTTGGGAGCTACCTCGGCTACCAAGCCCGGCTTCCCCTCCTCCTTTCGGAATACCATTTTTATACGAAACGGGACATCGAAAATTATTTTGCCTACCTGGAAACCGCGGAAACCTCCTTCCGGAACATCCTTGCTTTTGAAAAAGAAAAAGCCGCCAACGGGTTCGGAATGAACGACCGGCAGATTGAGGGCATCATCAAACAGTGCCGGGATTTTCTGTCCCCGAAGGACAATTTCCTGCTCTCCGTCTTTGAAAGCAAACTCCGGGATTTGGACTATCTTTCGCTTGACGAAAAGAACCTCCTTACAAAAGAGCACCGGGATTTAATTGAAAACAAGTTCCTGCCGGCCTATGAATTCCTGGCCAATGAGTTGGAAACCCTGAAGGGAAGGGCCAAGAACAACCGGGGGCTTGCCCATTTTGAACGAGGACGGGAATACTATCAGCTCCTCTTCCGCGAAGCGACGGGAACGAAGATGGAAGTGCCCGAGGCCTACGCCTATCTGGAAAGAAAGTTTTCGGAAAGTTTTTCCCGCATGCAAGGGATTTTGCTTAAGAGACCGGATTTGCTGCGCGCATTTTCTGCTTTGAAAATCTTTCCGGATAAGAGTTACGAGGAAATTTATTCATTTTTTGCGGAGAACTGCGCCGCAGATTTTCCGGGAATCGGCGCTGTCGAAGTCAGAATCGAAAACATCCACGCTTCCCTGGAAGAAAACTCTTCGCCGGCGATGTATTTTCTTTCGCCGATCGACGCCGAGGTGACGGAAGTCATTTACGTGAACGGAACCCTTTTCCGGGAACGCTCCGCCTATGCATTTTTCACCCTTGCCCATGAAAGCATCCCCGGGCACCTTCTCCAACACACCGTTTTGAAGAACGGGCCGCTTCCGAAAATCAGAAAACTCCTGGGTTATTCGGGATATGCGGAAGGGTGGGCGACATATGCGGAAACATATGTCGGGAAGTACCTGGAAATGGATCAGGACTTGCTTGCTCTCTACCATTTGAACGACGAGCTGACTTATGTGGCGCTCTGTCTGGCCGACATCGGCATCAATTACCACGGCTGGAGTTTGGCCGAATTCGAGGATTTCATCGGAGGTTACTTCAGCATGAGCGCAAGCGAAGTCGAAGATCTCTATTATAGGCTGATCGAAGTCGCTTCGAATTACCTGGAATACTATTTTGGTTATTACCAGTTGCTTGATTTGAAGGAAAAGTTTTTTAAGAAAGCGGCCAAGCATGGTTTGGACAGCGATTATCATTTCCATGAATTCTATTTGCAAACCGGGCCCGCCCCCTTTTACATTCTCGAAGAAGAAATAGATAGGTACCTCAAAAGCCGAAGTAATTCGGCTTTTTTTTGACGGAAAGCAAAGTTTTCCTCCTAATATATTGGCGGAGGTCGATCATGAAAAGATTTGTTTTAATCATCCTGGTTTCATTGTGCTTTCCGGTTGCGGTTTCCGGAAAGACAATCGTCACGACGGAGAACTTGCTTGGGGATTGGGTTCTGGAGGAGGATGGATTGCTGCTGACGGACCATGACGTCCTTTGGGACGAGGAGGGGGAGTACCGCGCGGATTACTATGATCCAAAAATCAGGACGGAAATCCGCAGGCAAATAATTGTCAGCAACCGCGAGGATTTAAAAAACGGCATCTCACGTTTATATGAAGAAACCGGAGCCGATGTTCCGGGCTTTACGGCCACAGGTTTTATGCCCCTTCCCGACGGCTGTTTTTTCCTGTACGGAGAAATTCATACGGGGCATATGCCCTATAAGACTCAGGACAGGTATGTCTTTGCCTATCTTGCCTGTTTCAAAAACGGCTTTAAATTGTGGGATATGATTGTCGATCATGATCATTACGGCTCGTTTTCCGATGCCTGCCGCACGGAAAACGGGATTGCCCTAATCGGGCAGCGGGATAATCCCGACCAGGGCAAGAACGTCATCGTTTATGAATTTGATTCCGAGGGAAGAATCATTTACGAGAAGGAGTTTTTCGGGAGCGGGGACGATCATGGGCTCAGGATTTTCTACGAAAAAGGAGCTTTCCACATCATCGGCGTCACGATGTCCGACGACGGCCCTTTCAGGGGCTCCGGAAGCCGCGACATCTTTGTGGGTCACCTCAATAGAGACAAAAGCGCCACGCTCCATGTCCTCTCTTCACCGGACAGGGACGAACTCTGGGACGGCATATACTCGGGAGGGGAATTTTATATGCTGGCTGAATTCGATGCCGGGGGAGAGAGGCGGCAGCAGCTGCTTTACCTGGACCAGAAGAAAAATCTGCGCACCTTTGATTTGGGAGCCTTCGGCCGGAACAGCGATTTCAAAATATCAGAAAGGAGCGGAGAAATCGTCCTCGCCTTCAGGAAGGGTTCGGAGGAAGTCCGGGCCTTGGTTTTTGGAAAAGATTTGCGTTTGCTTAAGGAAAAGAAATTCAGATTTTCGGAAATCCGCGCATACGGGCTCCTTTCCGGATATGATTGTTTCCTTGCTTTCGTCCTCGGTCAGTCGGGAAATGAAAGACTGTTGATAACGGATCTGGAAAGCTTCCTTCTGGAAGAAAAGATTTCGGGCTTGAAGGAGGTTGTCGGGATCTTCCAGGAAGAGGACGGCAAGATTCTGTTTTGCCTTGCGAGGGAGGACTTCTTGGTATGCCGCTTTCAGAATTTCCGCCTTCTGGAAAACCTTCGGGAAACGGAAAACACAATCATCTTGGAAACGGAAATGCGCTATAACGGAAAGGCTTTGGCGAAAGCAAGGGAGGGTGATGGCATTCCGGAAAATGCTTTCGGAAAACACCTTGTCCTCCACCGCTTCACATCCGAGGATTTTGTGTTTTACCTGGCGGATGAGCATTATTACCGGGCGCGCATCAACGTGAGGAATGGGGAAGTGTATGACATCGGCGTGCGCCTCTTTTTCAACGGCGAAGGTTATCTAAACAACAAAAAAATCGAGCCGGGAACCAGCGTCGAGGAACCGGGGCACTATCTTTTGGAAATCCGTTCCGGGGAAGAAAGATACGCTCTCGTGTTCGAGGTTTCGGAACTGAGCGAAACGGAATCCGGTTCGGTTGCATGGGAAGAAATATCCGCAGGCGCGCTCAAAATGAAACCTGCGGAACGAAATTCCGGGACATCGGAACTTGCTTTGCAGGAAGACCAACCAAAGAACAATCAGCTCTTCCCCGCACTTTTGATCGGTTCCCTGACGGGGGCGGCCCTGGGTCTCGTCATCCCGAAAATCAGGAGGGGGAAGAATGCTTAAAATGCTGTTTGTTTTTCTTTCTTCCTTCATTGCGGGGAAATACCAAGAAATTGCTTCAGCGACCGAAGAATCGATCCGCGACGCAAGGGGCGGTTATGTCCTGTTTGAGGAAGCGGGGATTTTATGCCTCCGTGATGAAAAAGCCTCCTGGGTCGTCCAGCTTCCCGAAGCTTCCGAGCATCTTTCGGCATTGAAAAACGGCAACTATCTCTTTCTTTACAGAACCGATGCCGCCTGGGAAGTGCAGGAGTTTGACTTTTCGGGCAAACTCCTGCGCTCGGAGGTTCTGATTAAGAACCCGCTGCTGCTGAAGGACGCAGTATACACGGACGCGCTCTATCTTTCGGGGAGCATAACCGTTTATCAAGAGGATTTCTTGCTTGAAAGAAGGGAGAATCGTGCAGGGGAGGACGCGATCATCCTTTGTTTTGACGAGGACTATGGACTCCGTGATGTCCGGATCTACGGGGGTTATCTGAACGAAAGCATCTGCAAACTCGTTCCCGCGGAAGGTTGTTTTTATGCCGTGGGGAGGAAGGATCCGGAAAGCGGGGGCGATTTCGGGAACGGCGGACGGCAGGCAAACTCTGTTTTTGTTGCCAGGCTTTCTGAAAACCTGGAGTTGGAGGATTATGAAATCCTTGCCTGCAGCGCAACTCCCCTCGCTTTCGTGCACCACAAGGACGCTCTCTATCTCGCCCTCCCCGACCGCCTTTATAAATTTGATTCCGATTTGAATGTTCTTTTGAAAAAGCGCTTTGAGAAAAACTACCGGGGAGCAAGGATTACCTCTTATGACAAACTCCTCTTCTTCGGGGAAGAAGAAGTGGAAATCGTCGACATTCTTGATTTCGGTTCCGAAACGCTTTCCTCGCAGCATTTGCGTGAGGATGCGGAAATCGGGATTTTTCCGGATGCTATTATTGTGGATGGATTCAGGTATGATCTGGCGAGCCTTGAAGACTTTGTCGTTTTCGAACGTCATGTTCCGGAAATCGAAAGTCCGAAGACGGTGCGGACGGTTTTCGGGGAAGCGGAATTTTTGGAAGAACTCTCCGAACCCCATTTCGATCCCCAGGTGCACGGGGAATATCTGAAAGAATTCCGTTTCCGGAGCGCTTCCGAAATCTTTTTCTCCGTCTTCAGAAAGGTGGAAGTTCCCTTGCGTGCCAATGTCAGCGAGGGCGGGATTTATCCTTGCGGTTACCGCCTGCAGTTCACGGGCCATGGGGAACTGGACGGAAAAACCGTCCTGAACAACCATGTTCTGGACAGGGAAGGGAGCCGAAGGCTGATCCTGACGGACAATTCTGGAAAGAAAACGGAGATAAATTTCACGGTTTCGAAAGCGCAGACGGAGTTTCGGGAAACAGTGGCAACCGTTTGGGATTTTGAAGCGGAAGCCGGGGAGCCCTTCTTTTTGGAATTGCCGCTTTCTGGCATCGGTGAGAGGATCATAAAAAGCGTGGTCGTGAACGGTGAAGAGATCAGGGATTTGCTTTACGATCCCGCGGCGGGCGTCCTCACGATTCCCTTGGAGGAGAACGTTCCCGGTATCAAGCATTATTATTTTGAAAGGCTCCTCTATTTCGAAGATGGGAAGCTCTTGAACCTTCCGCTCAGGCAATTGGTCACCGTCAATCTCCTTGAGCAAGCCCCGAGGATCTCCATGCTGGAAATCTCCCCCCTGGTTTTTGAAGCTGAAGTCGAATCAGGGGGAACGCTCCGCTGTTTGGAGGTGATTGCCCTGAACGCAACCGGAGAAGTGAGAAAAATCCATCCCTTGGGCACGGTCAACATCCATTTGGAACTGGAGAAGGGAGAATATGATTTTGAAATCAGCTTGCTCTATGATCCCGGGAATAAAAAACTTGAAGCCCTGCCGCTTTTTTCCGGGAAAATAAAGGGGGAGGGGACGGTGAAAATCGGGGAAATAAACATTGTCAGAAAACACGAAAGCCTTGAAAAATTCCGGATCGGTTTGGAAAAGGGAGTGACGCTTTCCGCGGAAAAAAATGAACAGGGGAAGGAGGTTTCAAAAACGATAAGAAATTTGGTTTGCGGGGGCCTGGCGGGAGCCGTGTGTTTTTCCGGGAGCTTGCTGTTTGCCAAACTCGGGAAAAGAAAGAAAAAAAGTGCCTGAGGGCACTTTTTCTTGATGGCCTCTTCAAGGATTTTTCCGAAAGGTGGGAAACCAACTCCGCTGTCACAAACTCATTTGTTTTCCGAAACATGAACGACCACGATTGTGGTCGTTTTGTTTTTGCTTGCTTCTTTATTGATAACATTTACACAACAAATAGACTCAATCTTTCTTCATCTAAAAGTGGTAAAATACATCAGAATGTGCTATACTATATTAAATGGTGGCAAGCATGAATTATATTAATCTCTATACGCTAACTGAATACACCATGCTCACCAGCCCGCTCAGGCTCAAGGAACTGATTCGGTGCGCTAGGGAGTACGATTACGACGCCCTCGCCATCACCGACTTAAACAACATGCACGGAGTTTTGAAATTCTACGAGCTATGTTCTGAAAACGGGATTAAACCGATTATCGGCCTCGCGATCGTGCTGGATTCCGCCGATAATTTTTATAATTCCCTGCTGCTCTATGCGAAGAACAACTCCGGTTACAGGAATCTCCTGAAAATCGCGAGCCGGGCGAAGATCAAGGGTGCGGTGGGTTTCGCGGATCTCCGGGATGCTGCTTCCGGATTGCTCGCCGTGCTTCCCGATGACGAAAGCGAGATCGTGAAGCTGGTTTTGGAAGGAAATGAAGAAAGGGCTGCTGATTTGCTTGCTCGTTACCGCAGCGTTTTTCCTGATCTTTATCTGGGAGTTGATTTGCAAACCGAAAGCAGCCACCTGGACAAGCTCCTTGCCTTCGGAAAAGAAAGGGGCCTTCCGACAACCGCGCTCCACAAGACGCTCTATCTGCGTAGGGAAGACATCGACGTATACAGGGTTCTCCGCTGCATCGACCTCGGAACGAAGGACTATCTCCCTTCGGAAAAAGAAAGGAATGCTTATTTCTTATCCAAAGCCGAGGCCGTCCGCCTTTTCCGGGAGCATCCGGAATTATTGGCGGGGACGGAGAGGATCCGCGATGCCTGCAATGTACAATTGGAGTACTCGGGCTATATATTTCCCGTTTATCCGGAAGCGAAGGGGCAGAGTTTTGCCTACCTCACCGAACTCTGCAAACTCGGCCTAAACAAGCGCCTCCGGGGCAGGAGGGTCGATTTTGAAAAATACAAGCAGAGGCTCTTTTACGAACTGGGCGTCATCAATGAGATGGGCTACTGCGATTATTTTTTGATCGTCTATGATTACATCAAATATGCCAAGAAGAAAGGGATCCTGGTCGGTCCGGGAAGGGGGTCCGGCCCCGGCTCTTTGGTAAGTTATGTTTTGGGCATCACGGACATCGATCCTTTGGAACACAATCTCCTTTTCGAAAGATTTCTGAATCCGGAAAGGACCTCGATGCCCGACATTGACACCGATTTTCCCGACAACAGGCGGGACGACGTCATCAGATATGTCGCAGACAAATACGGGAAAGAACGCGTGGCCCATATTTCCGCTTTCGGAACCTTCGGGGCCAGGCTTGCGCTTCGGGACGCGGCGCGCGTGCTCGGTATTTCCGAGCATGCGTTGAATGAGGTCTTGCGTCATGTTCCGGAAGTGGGGGGGAATCTCGCGGATGCGATCGCAGATAGCGAGATGCTTGCGAGGATGATTTCCGAAAATCCGGAAGTGGAAGAACTGGTGCGGACCGCGGGTAAACTGGAGGGACTTCCCCGGCACATCACGACGCACGCGGCGGGCATCATCATCTCCGACCGGGAATTGGTTGATTATGCGCCGGTGCAGACAGGTTTGGACGGTCTGTACCAGACCCAGTTCGAGGCGGTTGATTTGGAGAAAATCGGTTTGGTGAAGATGGATTTCCTCGGAATCCGCAACCTTACGATCATCAGCGAAGTCGTGGAGATGATTCAAGCTGAGAATCCTGAATTTGATTTACGGAAGATTCCGCTGGACGATCCGGAAACGTATCGGATGATAGCGGAAGGGGACACGGACGGGATTTTTCAGCTGGAATCGGGGGGGATGAGGAATGTTCTCAGGGGACTAAGGACGAGCGAATTTAACGACATCGTCAACGCCAACGCCCTTTACCGGCCGGGTCCGCGGGAAATGATACCGAGTTTCATCAGAAGGAAATTCGGAAAAGAAAAGATCGATTATCTCCACCCCGATCTGAAAGAAATTCTGGAACCGACCTACGGGATCATCGTCTATCAGGAACAAATCATGCTCATCGCCCAGAAATTCGCGGGCTACACGCTCGGCATGGCGGACATCTTGAGGCGGGCGATCTCAAAAAAAGAAGAGGCAGTCATGGCGGCGGAACGGGAACGTTTCGTTGCAAGCGCCGCCAAGAAGGGCTATGATCCCGAGACCAGCAACAAGATATATGATTATATTGTGAAATTTGCTGCTTACGGCTTCAATAAGAGCCATTCGGTTGCTTATTCAATGATTTCCTACCAAATGGCCTATCTGAAGCGGAAATACTATAAATACTTCATGTCGGTGCTGATGACGAACAGCATCGGGAGCGTCGGCTTGATCAGGAACTATCTGTCCGACTGCAGGAAGAAAAGCGTGAGAGTCTATCCGCCCTCGGTTAACAAAAGCGAGGAGAGATTTGTTGTAAAAGAGGGGGGGATATATTATTCGCTCCTCGGAGTGCAGAATGTGGGCGCGACGACGCTGAATAATTTTCTTGAGGAAAGAAGGGCGAACGGACCTTACAAGCATTACGATGAGTTCATCGCCCGCACCAAGGACATCTTAAACAAAAGAGTCGTCGAACATCTGATTTGGGCGGGGGCTTTGGATGAATTCGGCCTTCCCCGGAAGCAGATGGTTTTGGAATATGAGAACAGCCTGAATCTGGCGGTTTTTGCGCCGCTGGTCGGCGAAAATTTGCTTGAGCGCAGTTTTTCCGACGAGGAATACA
>LFRY01000030.1:17324-19406 GCA_001512995.1 Acholeplasmatales bacterium DTU067 | reverse complement strand
TTTCGGGATTTCGCGCGGAAGAACGGCATCACCCCAATCGCAAAGCTGAAACAAGGTTATGGGATCAGGCTGCTATTCACGGTCAAGCGACTGAAGAAAATCACGACCAAGACAAATAAAGAAATGGCATTTCTTGAAATCAGCGACGATTCGGACGAAATCGACGCGGTGCTTTTCCCCGATTCCTTTGCCCGTTACAAATACCATTTGGAAGCGAATGGGATTTATTTGGGAGAGGGAAATGCGGAGGAGAGGAACGGAAGACTGCAATTCATCATTAAGCGGTTAAAATTATTGAAGTAAAGAGGGATTGACAATGATTAGAACAATAGCTGTATTGACATCCGGAGGGGATGCTCCGGGAATGAACGCGGCCATTCGCTCCGTTGTGCGGACTGCCCTGCACAAGGGACTGAAAGTGTACGGTGTTCAGGATGGCTATTTGGGGCTCTTCAAGGGCGAAATCAGGGAATTGAAGCGCGGTTCGGTTTCCGAAAAACTGGGACAGGGAGGAACTTTTCTTGGGACAGCGCGCCTGGATGAATTCGCGGATATTGAAGTGCAGAAGGTTGCTTTAAGAAACCTAAAAATCTACGGCATAGATGCCCTGGTCGCGATCGGCGGGGACGGAACCTACAGGGGCGCTCTCGCCCTAAGCAAGCACGGCTTTCCCGTCATGACGATTCCGGGCACCATTGACAATGACATCGGCGGCACCGATTACACGATCGGGTTCGACACCGCTCTGAACACGATCATCGAAGCCGCGGACAAACTCCGCGACACTTCCAACAGCCACCGCCGCTGCAGCATCATCGAGGTCATGGGAAGGAATTGCGGGGACATTGCCGTCTGGACTTCGATTGCCTGCGGGGCGGAGGTCTGCATCACCCAGCAAACGGGCTTCGATTTGGACGAGGTGCTGGCCAACATCAGGGAAGCCGCCAAACACAAGCGCCATGCGATCGTGGTGGTGGCGGAAAACTATGTCGACATCGAGGAACTCGCGCAGACGATTACTAAGAAAACTCCCTTTGAAGCCCGGGCGACGGTCCTGGGCCATGTGCAAAGGGGCGGAAGACCCACGGTCCGCGACCGCGTGCTGGCATCGGAGATGGGCGTCAAAGCCGTCGAAGCTTTGCTTGCGGGGGAAACCAACCACTGCGTCGCTTCCGTAAACAACAAAATCGTCACGATGCCGATCGAGGACGCGCTGAAGAAATCCGAGCACGCCGATGCCTTGAATAAATACGAAATCTTTAAAATCCTTTGGTAGAAAAACGGAAAAGAGGTATGTTTATGAGCAAGAAGAAAACTTGTTATGTAACGACGCCGATTTATTATTCCAGCGGGAATGTCCACATCGGGAATTCTTATACGACGATCGCCTGCGACGCTTTTGCCAGGTTCCACCGCCTCCTGAGTTACGACACTTTCTATCTCACCGGGATGGACGAGCATGGGCAGAAAATTGAGAATGCCGCCCGGGCTCTGGGAAGGGAACCGCAGGAACATGTGGATTTGATTGCGGAAGAGACGAAGGAGCTTTGGAAGGAACTCAAAATCGAATATGATGATTTCATCCAGACATCGGAAGAGCGCCATGTAAAAGTGGTGCAGAAGATTTTTGAAAAGCTCCTGGAAAAAGGCGACATCTATCTCGGATACTATGAGGGCGATTACTGCGTTTATGACGAGGCATTCTTTACGAAAACGCAGCTCAATCCCGACGGGACCTGCCCGGATTGCGGGCGGCCGACGACCAAGGTCAGGGAAGAGTGCTATTTTCTTAATCTAAAGAAATACCAACAGCAGCTTTTAGATTACATCAATGAAAAACCCGATTTCATTCAGCCGGAAACCAGGAAGAACGAAGTCGTGAGTTTTGTGGAAGGGGGGCTGGAAGATCTGGCGATTTCCCGGACCACCTTCAAATGGGGCGTTCCCGTCCTCAGCAACCCCAAGCATGTGGTCTATGTCTGGATCGACGCCTTAAGCAATTACATCTCCGCGCTCGGGTATCTTTCGGAGGATGATTCGAAATACAGGAAATATTGGCTCGAAGGCGACAAGGTCGTCCAT
>LFRY01000030.1:16699-17309 GCA_001512995.1 Acholeplasmatales bacterium DTU067 | reverse complement strand
CACGGCTGGGTGCTGATGAGAGAAGGGAAGATGTCCAAATCGAAGGGGAATGTGATCTATCCCCGGGATGTGACGCAGCGCTACGGTTTGGATCCGCTCCGCTATTATTTGCTTCGGGAAATGCCGCTCGGCAATGACTGCATTTTTTCCTATGACCAATTCATCGAAAAATACAATGTGGACCTGGCCAATGATCTGGGAAATCTCGTGAGCAGAACCATCGCGATGATCAATAAATATTTCTGCGGGCAAGTCAAAAAACCCGATCGAGACCATTTTCCGGAAGATGCGGATTTCCGGAAGACGGCTGAAAAAGCGATTGCCGATTATCTTTCCGACTTCGCCAATTTCCGGATCCAAAACGGGATTATCGCCGTTTGGAATTTGGTCAACCGCAGCAACAAATACATCGACGAGACCATGCCCTGGGTGCTCGCGAAGGATGAAAGCAAGCGGGAAGCACTCGCTTCGGTGCTCTATAATCTGTTTGAAAGCCTGCGCCTAATCGCATTGATGCTTTCTCCCGTGATGCCGGAAAGCGCGGAAAAAATCATTTCCGAATTGGGGCTGGAAATGACCGATTTCAGCGCCCTGGAATTCGGAATCACCG
>LFRY01000030.1:16525-16693 GCA_001512995.1 Acholeplasmatales bacterium DTU067 | reverse complement strand
ACGAGGAGAAAGAAGAGATGAAACCGGAAATCACGATAGATGATTTCAATAAACTTGACCTGAGAGTCGGTGAAATTCTGGCCGCGGAAAGAATCAAGGGCGCGGACAAACTCCTGCTCCTGAAAGTGAAAGTCGCGGGCGAAGCCAGGACGATTGTTGCGGGGATTG
>LFRY01000030.1:3078-16467 GCA_001512995.1 Acholeplasmatales bacterium DTU067 | reverse complement strand
TCCCAAGGCATGCTGCTTGCGGCGGAAGGCGATGGAAAACCGGCCGAGGTCTTGGAAGTCTTTAAACACGATTCGGATTCAAGGATACATTAACAATGACGCTCCAAGTGACCGGTTTCTTCATTCCCATCATCGTTCTATTGGGAATCGCATCCCTTACCAGCATCATCATTTCTGCATTTAAACTAAGATTCCTGCCCGTGTTTGCGGTCGAGATTTTCGTCGGCATCGCCATCGCTTCCTGGTTCAACAAATTCATGTTGGATCTTAACATGACGGCGGTGGTCGACGGGATCTATGTCTTGGGGCTTTCGCTTTTGATGTTCTTCAGCGGTTACGAAGTTGATTTCGATGCTTTCAAAGATTTTGATTTGAATGAGGAAAATGACTGCAAAACCTGCAAGCATCGCCGTTGCCGGCATTGCAAGCATATAAACACCTTCCGGACCGTGATTTTGATTACGGTTCTGACTTATCTGGCGTCCCTGGTCGCAGCGTTCTTTCTCACTCCTTTCATGGAAGCGAAGAAAGGCATTGGCATAATTCTGCTCACCCTGCTGTTCGCTTCGACTTTTGCGGGGTTCGTTGTACCGATCTTGGTGGATGAGGGACTCCATGAAACGGTGGTCGGAAAAATCCTTTCCGCCATCGCCAACATTTCCGAAGCGCTTTCGATTTTGTTTCTCACGGTTCTGATGATTGCGACCGACATCGATCCGAAGTATTGGCTGATCATCTTGACGATCGGGCTCATCCTCATCATCTTCCGGATTTTCCGGAAGCATGCCATCGGCAAGCGCTTCAGCAAAATCGCCGAGGGAGTCGACCATCTGGCGACGCGGGTAATCATCATTTTGATTCTGCTCCTGGTGCTTTTGAGCGACCTTTCCGGCGGCGAATTTATTTTCGGAGCTTTCCTTGCAGGCATCATCGTCCGCCAGGCCAAGTTTTCCGAAAAACTCGTCCTCGGGATCGAGCAGATTATCTACGGGGTTTTCACGCCGATGTTTTACATTATCGTCGGCACGAGCATAGACATTGTGGAACTTTTTTCCGATCCATCGTCCTTCCTCCTGGTCGCATTGATTGTTCTCTGCCTTTTGCTTGCGGAGTTGCCGATGTTCATACTTCTGAAATGGTTCAAGCTGAACACCGTCCTGCCGTCGATCGTTCTCATGGCCTGCACGGTCGTGGTACCGATTGCGGTCACGCACATCGGCGAAGGCCTCGGCGTATTCAGCAAACAATTCTCGCAATGCCTGCTCCTGGCATCGCTTTTGGTCTGCATCATCGGTTCGATCATTTTCAGCATCAACTTTCCCTTTGGGAATTATCGTGAGAAAATAAAAACGGCGGAGGCTGAATGACATGCTTTCCAATAAAAGAAGGAACATCAGGGTCATCTCCGGAATGGTTCTCGGAACAATTATTTATTGCATAGGGGTCGTCTGGTTCCTCGATCTGGGGAAGTTCTATGCAGGGGGCGTGACCGGTTTTTCGCAGCTTCTTTCCGATTTCCTGGGCCTGTTCGATATCAAAATCAGCAAATCGCTTTTCATCGCCCTCCTGAACATTCCGCTTTTCATCATCGGCTGGAAGGGAGTGAGCAAGCGTTTTGCGATTTTGAGCGTTGCTTCGGTCGCCCTCCAGGTTGCCGTCATCGCCTTTTTGGAATTCTTGGCGGCGCGGGGCTTCAATCCTTTTGAAAAGATCTTTTTTGAAAACGGAATGAACGGCGCGGGAACGATTCTTACTTTGGCGGTTCTGGGCGGACTCGTCACGGGAATCGGTTCAGGCATCAGCCTGCGGAACGGGGCTTCCACCGGGGGAATGGACATCGTGAGCCAATACTTTTCTTTTCAGAAAAGCATACCCTTCACGACTTTTTCCCTTGCGGTTGACGGCGCGATCATCATCCTTTCCGCCTTCATAGGAGGGTTGCGGACGGCGATTTACACGATCATTCGCCTGATCATCACCCTGCTCGTGCTGGACAGAATCCACACCATCTATAAATACATGCGCGTGCAGATCATCACTTCCAAGGGGGAAGAAATGCGGGCGGCCCTGATCGAAAGCTTCCATCACGGAGTGACGGTTTATCGGGCATTGGGCGGTTATACCGGCCAGGAGCGCACGGTGCTGGAATCGATAGTTTCCAGTTTTGAAGCGGAAGAATACAAGAACCTGGCCTTAAAAATTGACAAGAACGCCTTCATAACCTTCACAGCGATCAAACAGGTTTACGGGCTTTTCCGCCGAAGTGCAATCACATAAGGGGAGGAAAATCTTGAAACAGGAAATTTTGAAAAGAATTAGAGAATTTACGGAAGCAAGGAATTGGCAGCAGTTTCACAGCGGTGTAAATCTGGCAAAGTCCCTGGTCATCGAAGCTTCCGAGCTGTTGGAACTCTACCAGTGGAGCGAGGAAACCGATAAGCTCGATGCCTTGCAGGAGGAACTTGCGGATGTTTTGATTTATGCGCTCATGCTCGCCGACTGCTATGGTTTCGACATTGAGAAAATCATCCTTGAGAAAATGGAGAAAAACGAACGGAAATACCCGGTTTCGAAAGCATATGGGAAGAGCGCCAAATACGATGAACTCTAGGCTCGGCAGGGAGTTTTTCCTGCGGGATGCGCCGACCGTCGCCAGGGATTTGCTTGGAAAGGTAATTTTTCAGAAAAAAGGGGAAAAATACCTGAGATGGAGGATTAAAGAAGCGGAGGCATATTGCGGTCCCAAGGACAAGGCCGCCCATTCATACGGGGGCAGGCGGACGCAACGGACGGAAGCGATGTATCTTCCCGGCGGACATTTGTATGTCTATTTCATTTACGGAATGTATCACATGCTGAACATCGTCGCGAATGAAACAGGCATTCCCGAGGGAGTTCTGATCAGGGCGGTCGAGCCCCTCGATCTCGAAGGTCTGGACACATCCGGTCCCGGCAAGCTCTGCCGCGTTCTCGGCATCACCAAAGCCCATTACGCTTTGGATTTATGCGACGGCGAGGAAATGTTTTTGGTTGATGACGGGTACCGGCCGGAGAAAATCGTGGCGACGACGAGGGTGGGCATTGATTATGCGGAAGAGGACAGGTTCCGTCCCTGGCGCTTTTACATCGCCGACAATCCCCATGTTTCCCAAAAATAAAATTTACGGATGATTTTTCTTGACTTTTTTCAATATTTGATGTAGTATATCTAAGGTACTCCCACAAATAGCCCTGTTATCAAGACCCACGCTTGATATATTAACCAGGAGGAAAACAATGAGCAAAACTTTTATGGCAAAGGCACAGAATATCGAAAGAAAATGGTATCTGGTCGATGCGACAGACATGGTGCTTGGCCGTTTGTCGACTGAAGTTGCCCGCATCCTGCGCGGCAAACACAAACCGGCTTACACTCCCCATGTCGATTGCGGTGATTATGTGATCATCGTGAATGCGGAAAAAGTTGCTTTGACCGGAAACAAACTTCAGGATAAAGTTTATTATCGCCATTCGGGATATCCGGGCGGGCTGAGACAAAGAACGGCGAAGGAAATACTGGCAACCCAGCCGGTGAAAGTATTGGAGAAAGCAATTCGCGGCATGCTGCCCAAGAGCAAACTCGGTGCGGCGATGTATCGGAAACTCTATGTTTATGCGGGACCCGAACATCCGCATCAGGCGCAGAAGCCGGAAACCTTAAACCTTGGAGAGAGGGAGGAATAAAGGATGGCAACAGTTCAATATTATGGAACGGGAAGAAGAAAGAGCGCTGTTGCGCGCGTTCGTTTGGTTCCCGGAACCGGAAAAATCGTCATCAATAAACGGAATTTCGTCGATTACATTCCTTCCCCGGCAACGCGTTTGGACGTGCTGCAACCGCTCAATCTCACCAATACCGCCACCAGCTATGATGTCATCGTCAACGTTTCCGGCGGCGGCAAATCCGGCCAGGCGGGAGCGATCCGTCACGGAATCAGCCGCGCTCTCTTGCAGGTGAATCCCGATTTCAGAAAGTTGCTGAAAAAAGCCGGCATGCTCACCCGCGACCCGAGAGTCAAGGA
This sequence comes from Acholeplasmatales bacterium DTU067, assembly GCA_001512995.1. Taxonomy (GTDB): domain Bacteria; phylum Bacillota_I; class Bacilli_A; order ML615J-28; family CAG-698; genus DTU067. Next base: position 12,406 of record LFRY01000030.1, on the reverse strand, counting down.
ACGCAAGAAATACGGCTTGAAGAAAGCGCGCCGTGCTCCGCAATACTCGAAACGTTAAGAATTTAAGCAAGCATCGCTTGCTTTTATTTTTTAAGAAAACTCTAAGTTTTTTGTGTATAATAAGCATGGGGTGAGACTATGAAAATTTTGGTAGTCGAAGACGACAAGAATTTGAATGCCAGCATTTGCGAGACGCTTTCCGCCTTGGCGGATGTGGAGGGCGTCTATGACGGCGAAGAAGCCCTTTTTCTCTCGGAGCAGGACATTTATGATTTGATCATCCTCGACGTCATGCTTCCGAAAATTGACGGTTTCACGATTCTCGAAAACATCCGCAAATTCAGCAACGTTCCCGTCCTGATGCTCACGGCCAAGGACACTGTTCAGGACAAAGTCCGGGGCCTGAAACTCGGCGCCGACGATTACCTGACCAAGCCCTTTTACCGGGATGAGCTCTTGGCAAGAACGGAAGCCCTGCTCAGACGCTATAACAATAATTTCGAAGGGCTCAGGCTCACTTTCAGGGAAATGAAATTCGATCTCGTGCATAAAAGCGTCACCATCGGGGGCGAAAAACTGGACATCGTGGGGAAAACCTACGACATCCTGGAATACCTGGTCAGAAACAAAGAAATCATCATTCCGAAAGAGCAGCTTTTCAACCGCGTTTGGGGTTTTGATTCCGACACGGTTTGGAGCGTTGTTGAGGTNNNATCAGGAACGTGGGTTACATGTGGACCGAGGCGGTGGATTGATGACTAACGACAACAGAGTCCGCAAACAAAGGAACCGCATCGTCCTCATCCATTTCTTAAGTTTCGTCCTCCTCTTCATCATCCTCGGTTTCTTCATCTTCATCATGATTAACATGTTCTTCTTCAAAGATGTGAACAAAGAACTGCTCGCATTCAAAGCAGTGGTCAACGAGAACATCACCGAAACGGATGTTGACGGAAGTTTACGGGTTTCGGTTAACCCCAGGACAAATGCCCGCATTTTTGCGGTTTTTTATGACGGGGAAGGAAATGTCCTTGATTATGACCCCATTCTTTTGGATTTTCTCGGCGAAAAGGGCGCGGAAGATTTGGAACCCATGGGGCTTTTCCGTTTCCACAGGGAGTTTGAATGGAATTTTGAGATCATATCGGAAGAGGAGACCTATCATTTCCGCACGCTTTCCTTTCAGGTCGATAACGAAAACGCGCCCCATGTGAAGGCATGCAAACTCCTGATCATGGTTAACGGAGAAATGAAATCCCGGAACCTCGTCATTCGCGTTTATTTCCTCGCCTCGCTCTTGATGTTCATCTTCGCTTTCTTTGCAAGCCTCTTCCTGAGCGGCATGTCGATCAAGCCGGTGAAGGCTGCCCTGGAAAAACAACTTTCCTTCGTGAGCGACGCTTCCCATGAACTGAGAACGCCGCTTGCGATCGTCCGCAACCGCTTGGAAAACATTCTGACCAAATCCAACCGCACCGTCTATGAGGTTTCGGACGACATCGCCGTATCGTTGAAGGAGATAACCAGGCTTTCCAAACTGACGAATGATCTCTTGATTCTCTCCCGGGGCGACAGCGAAACCATGCAACTGAAAATCGAGGAATTTGATTTGCTTGAGACCGCCAGGACGGTCGCAATTCCGTTTTCGGAAATGGCGGAAATCCAAAAGAAGAAATTTACGGTTTCCGGGGAAAATGCGAAGGTCCTTGCGGATAAGGCGATGATGTCCCAACTCCTCATCATCCTTTTGGACAATGCCCTGAAATACACGGCGGAAGGCGAGGAAGTGGGCATCAGGGTCAGGCAGAACGGCGGCGATGTGCAGCTCGAAGTCATTGACACGGGGACGGGAATCCCGGACGATGTCAAGCCCCATGTTTTCGAGAGGTTTTTCCGCGCCGACAAGGCCAGGAGCCGGGATACGGGGGGCTACGGTTTGGGACTTGCGATCGCCAAGGTGATCGCGCAGTCGCACAGGGGAAGCATTTCCCTTACGGACAATCATCCCAAGGGGACGAAAATCACCGTCACGTTTCCAAAAACGAAAAAACTTGAAAAAAAATAATACCCCTTTACAGCGCCGGCATTCCCGACTATAATATAAAATGAGAACAGCGAGGTTGATTATGGTCAGAGTATACAATTCCCTCACGAAACAAATGGAAGAATTCAAACCGCTGCGGGAAAAGGAAGTTTCCATGTATGTTTGCGGGCCGACCGTCTACGACAGGATGCACATCGGCAATTCCCGGCCCGTGGTTTTTTTCGACACGGTGGCGCGTTTTTTCAATTATCTGGGCTATGAAGTCACCTATGTTTCCAATTTCACCGACATTGATGACAAAATCATCGCCCGCGCCCGGGAAATGGGTTTGAGCGAAAGCGCAGTCAGCGAGCGCTATATCAAAGAAATCATCGAGACCTATCGGAAATTGAACTGCCTGCCCCACGCGCACAATCCCCGAGTCACGGAGTCGATTCCGGAAATCATCGCCTTCATAGCGCTCTTGGAGGAAAAAGGCTGCGCTTATGTTTCGGAGGGCGACGTCTATTTCAATGTCGCGCGCTGCCGCGACTACGGGATTTTAAGTTCGCAGAGTCTCGAGAATCTGATCAGCGGGGCGCGGGTCGAGGAAAGCGAGAAAAAACGGCATTCCGCGGATTTCGCGCTTTGGAAAAAAACCGAAGAAGGTTTGAATTGGGATTCTCCCTGGGGCAGGGGCCGCCCGGGCTGGCATACCGAATGCGTTGTCATGGTCGATTCTTTTTTCAAAGGCAAAATCGACATCCACGGCGGGGGCACGGATCTGAAATTCCCCCACCACGACAACGAAATCGCGCAGGCACTCTGCGCTTACGATCACACGATCGCCAATTATTGGCTCCACAACGGCCGCATCGATCTGAGCGGTGAAAAAATGAGCAAATCCCTGGGGAACGTCATCTGGGTTGACGAATTGCTTTCGGAAACGAGCCACCAAGCCTACCGCCTGCTCCTCCTGAACGTGCCCTACAGGCAACCTTTGAGTTATAAGGATGAATTGCTCAGGCAGGCAGAAAATGATTATGAAAAAATCAAAAGGGCTTACAACGGGCTTTACCGGAAACTTGAGGAAGCAGGAGACGGGCCTTCCGAAAGCGATCCGGAAGCGGAAAAGATAAAAGCAGAATTCACCGCTGCCATGGCGGACGATTTCAACACCGCGAATGCGATCACCGCCATTTTCAAGGCAGTGAAACTTGCCAACAGATATGTGCGCGAAAAGAATCCTCCCCTGGGGCGCATGCGGAACTTGCTGGAAATCTTCGGCGGTTTCCTCTGGGTTTTGGGAATCGAAACCGGAGTGCAGCCCCTGACCGACGAAGAAAAAGAACTGATCGCCCGCTATCGCGCGGCGCGCCGGGAGAAGAATTACGAACTGTCGGACGTTCTGCGTGAGGAAATTCTGGCCCGCGGGTTGGAATTATGAAAGCCGAACTTTTGAACGGGGCGAACCTCGCCTTCATCGGGGACGCTTATTATGAACTCTTCATCCGCCGCCGTTTGTTGGAAAAGGAAATAACGAACCAGAATGAATTGCAAAAGCTGGCGTCGGGCTATGTGAGCGCGAAAGCGCAGCATCTGGTCGTTTCAAAGCTCGTTGATTTGAGTCCCGAAGAAATTGCGATATTTAAAAGGGGACGCAATCATAAATTCCGCGGTTTCAGGAAAAACTTAAAGAAGGAAGAATATCTGAACAGCACCGGTTTTGAAGCTTTGATAGGATACCATTATCTGAAGGGCAATTTCCAACGTTTGCATGAGCTTTTGGATTTTGCCGTCGCGGTCATCGAGGGAGAACATGAGTGAAATCATATACGGAACCAACTTAATCGTTTCCGCAATCCTCCACAGAGCTCCCATCCATGATTTACGGATCTGGAACAACAAAACCGTCCGCGCTTTGGCCGATGAATTCAGGATTGAGTACCGGCTTGCGTCCAAGGAGGAATTGGATGCGATTACCAAGCACCATCAGGGCGCGGTCGCAAAGATACGGGAGTTCAAAACCCACTCCCTGGAAGAAATCATATCCGAGGAAAAAAACCTGATTCTTGTCTTGGATGGGATTGAGGACCCCCACAATCTGGGCGCGATTCTGAGAACCGCCGACGCGGCGCAGGTCGCAGGCATCGTCATCCCCAAGAACCGGAGCGTACGTCTGAGCGGCACGGTTGCCAGGGTTTCCACGGGCGCGATTTTCAGCGTGAAATGCGCAGTCGTTCCCAATCTCGCTGGGGCCATCAAGAAACTCAAAGAAAGGGGCTACTGGGTTTACGGTGCGGAAGCAACCGCCGAAAGCAGACCCTACGACGAAGCCGAGTATGACCGGAAAAGCGTACTCGTGCTCGGAAGCGAGGGCCGGGGGCTTTCCCGCTTCGTCCGCGAAAGCTGCGATTTTCTGGTGAAGATCCCGCTTTTCGGAAGCGTGAACTCGCTCAATGTCTCCGTTGCCGCCGGCATTCTGATCTATCACATCATCAAAAGCCAATGAGGGGAAAATGCATCGGTATAACGATTATGAATTGTTGTATTTGATCAGCGAACAGAACGAAATTGCCTTAAACATCATGTATCAGAAATACATTCCCCTAATCAAAGCCCGCATCGCCGCTTTCAGAATCAAGGAACATAACCGCGAAGATTTTTTTCAGGAAGGTCTTTTCATGCTCTTCCGGGCAATAACGACCTACCGGACTGATTCCCGGAAAACCTTCAATAAATATTTCGATATGATCCTGCAGCGGCATTTCATTCAATTGCTGCGCAGAGAAAGCAAACATTTCTACAATGTCGTGCTCACGGACAAGATTGATTATCTGAAAGAAGAGGATGCAAAAGAGGAAAGCTATGATTTGGACACGCTCCTCTCCTTATGCAAATTCAGCCCTTTCGAGCAGAAGGTGTTGGAATTGCGGTTAAGAAACCATTCCATCAAGGAGATTTCCGAGGAGCTCGGATGCCGCGTGCAGCAGGTCTATGACGCGAATGACCGCATCAAAAGGAAATTGAAGGCGGTCAAAAAATCGCTTGACAAGAAATTACAGATTTGATAGAATTATAAGGTGAATCTATTGTAATCATGAGAGAAAAGGTTATTTTAATTTGCGAGGAATGCTTGTCCCGCAATTATACTTATACCCGTGATAAGCTTGCCAACCCGAAGCGCATGGTTCTTCGCAAGTATTGCAAGGTTTGCAACAAGCACACCGTTCACAAAGAGACAAAATAGGAGGATTTTATAATGGCAGCTAAGGAAACAAAGAAAACAACCGGAGCTCTTGCCGTCTTCACCAAAGAATATAAATACGAAGGCCTAATTCTCTTGTTCCTTTCCATCATCGCGATTGTACTCGGTGCGATGGTTTTGATCGGGGAATCCACTTCCGGAGAAAGCGGCCTCACGATCAACAGAAACGTGTTTTTAATCGGCGATTATCCCAAAGCTTTTGCCTGGATACTGATCATTTTGGGAGTCATGTCCCTGATTCTCGCCGCTTGGCCCTACATCAAACCTTCGATATCTGAGCTGAAGCGCGTCAGTTGGGCTTCGAGAGGAACTTTGATTCAAAACACGGCCACGGTTTTTGCTTTCGTTTTGATCATGGCGCTCTTTTTTCTTCTGTCGGATTATCTTCTCGGCTTTCTGATGAAATTCTTTGATTGGCTGGCAGGGAAGATGCCGCTCTGATGGACATGAACGAAAGAGCTTGGTATGTGGTTCAGACATATTCGGGTTGCGAGAATGCGGTTAAGAAAAACATCGAGCGCCGCATTGAATCGATGAATATGTCGGATTTGATATTCCGCGTCTTGGTTCCGGAGATAAAACAGACAGAAAGAAAAAAGAACGGCGAACTGAAGGAAGTGCTTGTAAAACCGTATCCGGGTTATGTTTTCATTGACATGATTGTGACAGATGAATCCTGGTTCATGGTCCGCAACACGCCGATGGTCACCGGTTTCTTGGGTTCTTCCGGCGGGGGCGCCAAGCCCGTGCCTCTGACGGATGAGGAAATAACGCCGATTTTGAAAATGTGCGGCATTTCCACCGGCAAAGGATTTGCAGGCAAGGTCGGCGACCGTGTCAGAATCGTGAGCGGAACATTCGCGCACCAGGAAGGCATCATCGATTTCATAGACAATGAAAAAGGAATCCTCCGCGTCCTGATCTACGCTTTCGGGCGCGCGACTCCCGCGGAACTTAATTTCAATGAAGTGACTTTGATTTAGAAACTTCCTGTCCGGGAAGTTTTTTAAAATTTAAAGGGAAATCAATTGACTTTTGTTGGGAACTATAGTAAAATATACAAGCGTGCAAATTTGCATTACTATTTTATTTTGTGGGAGAATTTTTTTTCTTTAAGACCACAACACGGACAAGAAGGAGGTGTGTCACGTGGCTGCAAAAAAGAAGGTAGCGAAAGTCGTCAAACTGCAATTACAAGCCGGCAAAGCGACACCTGCTCCTCCGGTAGGACCCAGTCTTGGACAGACAGGCATCAACATCCAACAGTTCTGCATGCAATTCAATGAAAGAACGAAGGATATGATCGGAAATGTCGTACCGGCAGTCATCACGGTTTACGAGGATCGTTCGTTTACGTTCATCACAAAAACACCGCCGGCCTCGGATTTATTGAAGAAGGCTGCGGGAATCCAAAGCGGTTCTTCGGTTCCCCACAAGGAAAAGGTTGCGACCATTTCCAAGGACAAAATCAGGGAGATTGCTGAAATGAAGCTTCCTGACCTCAATGCTTACAGCGTCGAAGCGGCTATGAAGATCATTGAGGGGACCGCGAGAAACATGGGAATCGTTGTAGAAGAGTAACAGAAAAGAGTTGTTTTAACAACTTAAACTGTGGGAGGAAATTCCGCTAAACCACATTTAAGGAGGATAGAATGGCAAAAAGAAGTAGAAAATATCTTGAAGCTGCAAAACTTGTTGACCGCACGAAGCGCTATCCGCTCGAGGAAGCGGTGGAGCTCGCAAAGCAGACGAACATCGCGAATTTCGACGCGACCGTCGAAGTCGTCTTCCGTCTGAATCTCGACCCCCGCAGAGCCGAACAGAACCTCAGGGGTGCGATCGTCCTTCCTCACGGAACGGGCAAAACCCGGAAGGTTTTGGTCATCACCAAGGGCGGTAAACAAAAAGAAGCCGAAGAAGCGGGCGCCGATTATGTCGGCGACAGCGAATACTTGGAAAAGATCAAAGGCGGCTGGTTCGATTTCGACGTGATCGTTGCGACTCCGGACATGATGCCCGAACTCGGCAAGCTCGGCAGAATCCTCGGACCCAAGGGATTGATGCCGAACGCGAAAACGGGCACGGTGACCATGGAAGTCGGCAAAGCGGTCCAGGAAATCAAGGCCGGAAAAGTCGAATACCGGGTTGACAAGACCGGAAACATTCCCGTCATCGTCGGCAAAACCAGCTTTGAAACCGAGAAGCTTGCGGACAACATCCGCACGGTTTACCAGACGCTCATGCGCATCAAACCGTCAACAGTTAAAGGCGCTTATGTAAAAAACATTTCGATCGCGACATCGATGAGCCCCGGAATCAAAATAGCTCCGGATTCACTCGCATAAGTTCCCTAACAATAAAATAGTTTGCTAATTGCCGTAGACAGTAGGTGCCGTAGGGCTTAATTTCCTACCGAGGTTCACAAGTATAAGGAAAATTGCGCCTCTTTTCGTCTCGGAAAGGGGTTTTATTTTTAAAGTGGAGGTGAAAAAGTGAAAAAAGCGACGATTGATCTCAAAGCGCAAAAGGTCGCCGCTCTGGCGCAGAAGTTTCGGGAATCCGAATCCCTGGTGTTCGTTGATTATTTGGGGCTGACGGTTGCGGAAATAACCGAGCTCCGCAGAAAACTCCATGAAAATAACTGCGAATTCCAGGTCATCAAAAACAACATTCTGCGTCGCGCCAGCAAAGAAGTCGGCTATGATTTGGACGAAGTCTTTGTCGGGCCGAATGCCGTCGCTTTCTCGAAAGATGCGACTTCCGCATCCAAAATCATTTTTGACTTTCTGAAAGACTACAAGAATCTGGAAGTTAAAGCCGGGGTTGTAGAAGGGAAAGTCATGGACAAGGACGAATTGAAAGTGATTGCGAAACTGCCTGATAAGAACGGCATGATCGCGATGTTGCTCAGTGTATTGCAAGCCCCGATCCGCAATTTGGCTTGCGTAATTAAGGCTGTTGCCGAAAAAGAAGCTTAAAAGTCAGGAGGAAAAATTATGGCAAAAATTAATGTTAGTGAATTCTTGGAATCACTGAAAGAAATGACTGTTTTGGAATTGAATGAGCTTGTAAAAGCGATTGAAGAGGAATTTGGAGTCAGCGCTGCCGCAGTAGTGGCCGCCGCGCCCGGCGCCGCCGAGGCTGCAGCCGAAGAAGGACCTTCGAGCTTTAACGTCGTTCTTGCAGCAGTTGGTCCGAAGAAAATCGAAGTCATCAAAGCTGTCCGCGAAATCACCGGACTGCCGCTCAAAGAAGCGAAAGAATTGGTTGACAACGCTCCGAAAGCAATTAAAGAAGACGTGTCCCAGGATGAGGCCAATGCCATTAAGTCCAAGCTGGAGGAAGCCGGCGCAACCGTCGAATTGAAATGAAAAATGACCGCAATGCGGTCATTTTTTTAATCAAATTTTTAGGAAAAACAATAAAGATATGGTAAACTTATAACAGATGAATGATGATGCCGATGAGGCCGGTGGATATCATCACGATAATCGGGCTTGTTTTGAACTTCCTGAGGACGAAGAAGGCGATGCCCGCGATGGCCACGGAAACAAAATCCGTGTTTTCAACGCCGTTTTCCCAGAAAGCGAGCGTCATTATCGAAAGTCCCGCGGAAGCAATCAAGGCGACAACCACGGGGCGCAGGGCAGAGAGCACTCCCTGGAGTTGGTTTAATTCCTGGAATCGATAGTAAACATAGGCGAGCGAGAAGACGATGATGAGCGAAGGGATGATTACGCCGATCGTGGCGACGACCGCCCCGCCGATGCCCGCGATTCGCGTTCCGACGAAGGTTGCTGAGTTGATGGCGATTGGTCCCGGAGTCATTTCCGCAATCGTAATCAAATCCACGAATTCGCCCATGGAAAGCCAGGCATGCTTTTGCACGACCTGTTCCTGAATCAAAGGCAGGGCGGCATAGCCCCCGCCGATGCTGAAGAGACCGACTTGCAGGAAGTCCATCAGTAATTCCAGGTATATCATTTGTTCTCACCGTCTTTCATTTCCTTTTTTCCGGCAAACGAGAGCAGAAGGCC
>LFRY01000030.1:0-2984 GCA_001512995.1 Acholeplasmatales bacterium DTU067 | reverse complement strand
CCGCATGCCCTTCATCAGCGCTGCGATCAGGGCGCTGTCCTTAAATTGCGTATAAAAACTAGAAACCACAGAGAGAATAATGAAGGGCGGAAGAATGGTTCCGAACACGGAGACAAGTGCTCCGAGGATTCCCCCAACGCGGTAACCGATGATGATTGAAGCATTGACTGCAATCGCGCCCGGTGAGGATTGCGCTATCGCCGTCATGTCGAGCATTTCTTTCTCTTCAATCCACTTCAATTCTTCCACAAACTTCTTTCTCATCAGAGGCACAATCACAACCCCCCCGCCGAAGGTGAAGGCGCTGAGATAAAAAGTGGATGTGAATAGTTTCCAGTACAGTTTAAAATTCCGTTTCATATCCACCCCTGTAATTATTCTTCCGGAACATAGTATTTACCGGCAATGTTTATTTAACACAGAAAACTCCTCTCTATAGTATATATCTTGATTATATATAAGTAAAATAGTATAATCCTATTTAATTTATAATTTTATTTTAATAATCGGAGGGCAATATGACAATTAGGCATTTGCGGATTTTCGTTGCGGTCTGCGAGGAGGGCAGCGTGACGAAGGCGGCCAATAAATTGTACCTAGCGCAACCATCGGTCAGTCTCGCGATTTCGGAATTGGAAAAGTTTTACGGTGTGAAATTGTTCGACCGGATTTCCAGGAGGCTATACCTAACCGACAAAGGGAAGCAGTTCCTAAATTATACGAAGCACATCATCGATCTTTTTGATGAGCTTGAGAACGGAATGAAAAACTGGGGAAGCAGCGGAGCGCTTAGGATCGGTTCCAGCATCACCATCGGGAATTACTTCCTTCCCAATTATGTCAAGAAATTCCAGGAGACCCATCCGCAGATAAAGGTTTACGTCACCATCGAAAATTCCCAAATCATTGAAGACCATGTGATGAACAACGATGTCGATTTTGCCTTTACCGAAGGAATCATCGACAATCCCAAACTGGAAGTGATCAATTTCTATGATGACGAGTTGATCTGCATCGCCGCTCCCGAAAATCCGCTTCCGGAAGAAGTTGATCTTGAGACCCTGAGCCACGAGGATTTCATCATGCGGGAAAGGGGGAGCGGAGGGCGGAACATTTTTGACGGAACGCTGCTCGCGCACAACATCAAAATCACACCTGTTTGGGAAAGCGTGAGCACGCAGGCAATCATCAGGGCGGTGAGCAAGGGTTTGGGTGTTTCTGTCCTTCCCTATCACCTGGTCAAGGACGCGCTCGAAAAGGGCGACGTGAAAAGAATTAGAATCCGCGACATTAGTCTGAAGCGCAAATTCAAAATCATCCACCACAAAAACAAATATTTGAGTCCCGCAATCAAAGATTTCATTAATATCTGCCTGAATGAAGAATCCTGAAATTATTGCGGGAGACATTTTGAAAGAAAATTTATAAAAAAAAGGTTTGATGCACAAACCTTTTTTCCTGTTTTTATATTCAAATGATGATCATTTCCGCCAACTTCCCCTCTTCCAAACTGCCGGTGATGTGGAAGATTCCGAGCAGGCGGGCGGGGTTTTCAGTCATGGTTTTGATGCCTTCTTCAAGGGAAAGACCGGTGAAATTCAAGAAATTTTTCAGGCAAATGTCTGCAAGCAAAGTGCTTCCCGCTCTGGTTTTCGTTCCGGTGATTTTTGCGTCCCCATCAATGACGGTGACGTCGTTTTTGCCGAGCTTGAAACGCCCATCGCCGAGACCTGCGGCCATCATGCTGTCTGTCACCGCGATGAATTTATCGAGTCCCTTGACCTTCAGTAAAAACTTCACGACTTTCGGATGGACATGCCTGCCGTCGCAGATTACTTCGATGTAATTGTAGGACAGATACGCCGCTCCCACGATGTTCGGGGCATGCTGAGTGAGGTGCTTCATCGCATTCAGGGTGTGGGTGAAGGATTTGGCACCGGCTTCAATGGCTGCCATCGCCGTCTCGTAATCGGCTCCGCTGTGGCCGAGGCTCACAACGATTCCGGCAGCACTTGCCTGTTTTATGAATTCAAGCGCTCCGGGAACTTCGGGAGAGACGGTGACGAGTTTGATGAGCCCGCCGGATGCTTCCTGGTATTCCAAAAATTTCTCGTAACTTGCCTTTTGGAGCAGGCGCGGGGGCATGGCCCCGGAATACTCGGGGGCGAGAAAGGGCCCCTCGAGATGAATCCCCTTCACTTCCGGATATTCCTCCGCAAGTTCCTTAATCAGGGAAAGCTGTTTTTTCATCACACCGTCCTCGTCGGTCATGACCGTCGGGAGCACCGTGCCGACGCCGCGGCTCCGGTAAAACTCGATGAGACCCCGCATTTCTTCCAGGCTCGCGAGATTGAAATCGGTGCCGTTCGCTCCGTGCGTGTGGATATCGATGAGGGCGGGGATGATTCTTTTTCCGGATACGTCCACAGTCTCGCAATCGCATTCAATGTCGGGGGCGATTTTTTTTATCATCCCGTTATCCACCAGGATGTCTTTGCGGACGAAGTTTCCGTTCTCCAGGACATGTCCGTTCTTATATAATTTCATTTTCTTCTCCTCACAAAAAACTAATATGTTCGGGCAGGGGCGAAACCAGGGGCTTGAGCCAATCAAGGAAGGCCTGGGTCACGCCGTTTCCTTCTTCGTTTATGAAATGATCGGAAAGTGTTTTTTCCGTGAGCATGACTTCCCCGATCGGAATCAGAATCGGTTCGATTGCGTAGGGTTCGTTTGCAATTCTCTTGATGCCGGCCATCTTGCCCGTGGTTTTCGACAGGACCACTTTCGCGGCGGTTTTCCCCATCAGGATTGCTTCCTCGCGGTCGACTTCGCTCACATGGGGGGAAGAACAGCGGCCGATGAGGCCGGGTTTTTCGCTCCTGGCTTTGATGCCGAGTTCTTTCAGAACCAGATATGCGAGGTGGGCGGACACATCCCCGAAATAAACGGATCTGCCCACGGTGAGCACCGGTTTTACAAACTGC
>LFRY01000007.1 GCA_001512995.1 Acholeplasmatales bacterium DTU067 | reverse complement strand
TGTTATGATACTCTTAAAGTAGACAGTGAATTAAAATAAAGTAATTCATTATCTATTTTAGGAGTATTTTTAATATGGGACGAAAAAGCAAATTTAGTAAAGAACTTAAAATTAAGGCTTGCTTGGATTATATATCGGGTGTTAGGAGCGTATCACAAATAAGTGATGATTTACAAGTGTATAAAAAAACTGTATATAGGTGGGTTAATTCATATAGAGTACATGGTCAAAGTATATTCGATAATAAACCAAGAAACAAATCGTATTCAAAAGAATTAAAACTTCAAGTAGTAAAAGAGTATTTAAGTGGTGAAGGCTCTCATGAATCACTTGCTTTAAAATATAATATTTCATGTGATGGTATAGTAACTCAATGGATAAAATTGTATAATAGTGGTAAGGAAATTAAGGATTATAATCCTAAGGGGGAGGTATACACTATGAAAGCACGCCGTACCACATTTGAAGAAAGATTAGAAATAGTTAAATTCGTATTAGATAACAATAGAAACTATAAGCTAGCTGCAGAGAAATATTTATTGCCATATAGCTTAATCTACAACTGGACAAACAAATACTTAAAGTATGGTGAAGATAGTCTAAAGTACCAAAAGAAAGGACCGAGGCCAAAAGACTTTATTCCAGATGACCTCTCAGAAAAAGATAGATTGCTTAGAGAGAACGAACTCTTAAGACGTCAACTGGATTATGCACAGCTTGAGAATCAAGTTCTTAAAAAAAAAGAACAATTAGAAAGACAAGCAGAATTACAAAGGTTAGGCAGGAAGAAACGTACCTAACAATTGATTATTTCAAAGATTTAGGCCATCCGATTATGGTTTTATGCGATATTCTAGAGATTCCACGTAGTTCTTACTACAAGTGGAAAAATAGATCTAAGCCGAAAAAAGAGACTCAAGATGAAGAAATCTGTAATCTAATTTTAGAATATGATAAGACCTTCCATCATATTCTAGGCTACCGTAGAATGACGATGTTCATTAATCACTTTAACCGAACAGACTATAGCGTTGGCTATATTCATAGGCTCATGAAGATCTTAGGAGTAAAAGCAAAGATTCGCAGATGTAGACCAGGATACAGAAAATCTAAACCTGAATATACAGCTGAAAATATATTAGCTAGGGATTTCAGTGCTGCTAAGCCTAATGAAAAATGGTTATCAGATGTGACTGAATTCAAGATCATTGGTCAAAAACAAAAACTATTTTTGTGTGCAATATTTGATTTATATGACAATAGTATCATTGCGTACAAGATGAGCACAAGAAACGATAACAAGCTTGTCTTTGATACATTTGATCTTGCAATTAAGAAGCATCCTAATGCAAAACCAATATTTCATAGTGATAGAGGTTATCAATATACATCAATCGGTTTCAAAACAAAGATTAAAAAACAAGGAATTATTCAAAGCATGAGCAGGGTTGGTAAGTGTATTGATAATGGCCCAATGGAAGCATTCTGGGGAATAATCAAATCAGAAATGTATTATTTAAATAAGTTTTACAGTTTAGAAGACTTAAAACAAGCGATTATTAATTATATAAACTTTTATAATCATAAGCGATTACAAGGTAAATTAAAATGCTTGCCTCCGATAGAATATCGAAAACAAGCATTAATAGCTTAAATATTTTTATTTTTATTACTGTCTACTTGACATGTATCAGTTCA
>LFRY01000003.1:9540-16348 GCA_001512995.1 Acholeplasmatales bacterium DTU067 | reverse complement strand
AATCTTCTTAGCTTTTTTAACCTATTTTTGCTTTCGTCAGGATGTCGTCCATTCTCAGGGCGATGTCCTGTCCCAAATGCCTGTAGATTTCGCCGTTCACATTGCCCGGGTAATACGCGGGGTGTTGCACCAGATCCGTAATTTCCTCATCCTCGAGCACCGCTTGATAAACCTCATCAATGACCGAACAATAACCGACATGGATTGTGTTTTGGATGGCATTGTCAATGTCGAGGAAGAAATTGATGAATTTGTGCGCAAGATCAATCTTCGTGGCGGTGTTCGGAATCACCATCGCGTCAAACCAGATGTTGTTTCCATCAAGCGGCATATGCAGATCAAAGGTGATTTCCGCTCCCGTCTCCAGTAAAAAGTAATACTGATCAAAGAAATCTCCCGAATAAACGAGCGCGATGTCGAGATTCTGCGAGACGACGGCAGTTTTAAGTTCGTCGGTCCCCCATTGAGAGAAAAAATTGTTTTTGAGAAGGTCCTCAACCCTGTCATAATGTTCGGGGTTTGTGGTGTTCAAAGAGATCTGTTCTTCGTTGATGGAGTTCAAATAAAGAATGGCTGCCGCGACAGCATCCCGGCTTGAATCATACATGCCAACGGATACATTGGAAGGAATCAAATCCCTCTCAAAGAAAACCTTCCATTCATGCGTTTCCACAAGCTCCTTGACTCCCGCTTTTTTCTTATTGTACATGATTCCCAAGCTTCCCCAGAAATAGGGGACGGAATAATCCTGGTTGCCCGGGAAGTAATTGTCGCGGAGCTCCTGCAATTTGGAATCAAACATCGAAATGTCATAATTGGGAATTTTCGAATAATCAAGTTTGATCAGAAGCCCTTCCTGGTGCATCCTTTCGATCATGTAGTCGCTCGGAATGACGATGTCGTATTTTCCGGCGCGATTTTTTATTTTGTTGTACATCGATTCGTTGGAAGTCGCAGTGTCCAACACAACCTTTACATTGTTCTCTTTCTCAAAGGCGCGGACAAGTTCATTGTCTATGTACTCTTCCCAGTTCAGCACATAGAGTTTTTCCCGGTTGTCACAGCCGATCAAAACAAGCAGAGCCGAGAGCAGGCTCAGAAAAACAAATATTTTCCTCATCTTCGTTTCAAACTGTCCTTTCTTAGATTTCTTTGTTTTCTCGCGGCGATGATGTTATAGATCACAAGAATCAAAATCGCCAGCACGGAAACAATCGTGTTGTAAGCATAGGCCTTCGGCCAAGCCCTGGTTCTTCCCGAACGTTTTTGGTTCGCATAAAACCACATCGAGAAGTTTTCCACTTCCGCCCCCGCAACCAAATAGCTGATGACGAAATCGTCAAAGCTCATTGTAAAAGCGAGGAACATTCCCGTGAGCACGCCGGTGCTAATTGAAGGGATTAGAACTTTAGTGAGAGCGGTTCTCGGTGTGCAACCGAGATCCAAAGCCGCATCGTAGAGATTCTTGTCCACCTCGTTCAGCTTCGGGAGCACAGACAAAACGACATAGGGAATGCAGAAGAATATGTGGGCAATGAGCATTGTCCAATAACCGAGAATGAATTCATTTCCGATTAAAATGCCCACGAATTTAAAAATGAAGAACAGGGAAACGCCGGTCACCACTTCCGCATTCAAAACGGGGACATTGTTAATCAGGAGCATTCGCCGTCTTTTTTTCTTGTATAAGGAATTGATGCCGATGGCGGCGAGGGTTCCCAAAACCGTGCTGATCACGGTCGCAAGGACCGCAATCGTGATCGTATTTGTGATGGCCTGAACCAAGGCTTCGTCTTTGAAGAGTTCACGGAACCAACGGAGCGTGAACCCGCCGAAATCCGTGCCCAGTTCGTTGGCATTGAATGACTGAATGACGATGATGAGAATCGGAAAATAGAGAAGAAACAAAACGATTGCAAGAAAGAAAAACTTAAGAGTTGTATTGGTCTTTCCGATTATCTTTCTCTTCATTTTCGGGGATAGCATCATAGGAGCGTCTCTCCTTCCGCATCAACTTTGCTGATGATGTAGAGGGCGCCCAAAACGATTACCAAAATCAGAATCGAAATCAGGCTTCCGACGGGGTAATCAGAATGTGAGCCTGCGAGCCCCATTTTTTCTTCAATAATGTTGCCGATGAGTTTGATGGTGCCCTTGGAGACGATGTAGGGAATCGTGAAACTGGTCGCGCAGGGCAAGAAGACCATGATGATGCCGCTGCTCACTCCCTTCAAGGAAAGGGGGAGCGTCACCTGCCTGAAAGTTTGGAAATTATTGGCGCCGAGGTCTTTGCTGGCTTCAATCAGCGAAGGATCGATTTTTTCCAAAACCGTGTAGATCGGAAAAATCATGAAGGGCAGATACACCACCACCATGACCAAGACGACGGCCGCTTCCGTGCCGCTGAAATTCAGGCTGATTCCGAACACATTTTTCATGAAGCCTTCGGGAAGCAGGAGCATGTTGATCGTGCTCACGCGCAGAAGCAAATTGGTGAACATCGGCAACAAGAGCACAAGCAGGAAAGAAAAACGATTGGCAATTTTCAGTGAGGAAATGATATAGGCAACCGGATAGCCGATGATGATGCAGAATATGGTCGCGAGTCCCGCGAGTTTTATTGATTGAGTGAAGGCAATCAAGTACTCGCGCTTAAATGTCTTTTTGAACGCTGAGAGACTGAATCTCGCCGTCGAAAGCACCAAGCCTTCGATTTCCATAAAGGAGAGGACCAACATCAGGATGGTCGGAACGACGGTCAGGACAATCATCCAAATCAAATAAGGCGTGGCAAAACCCTTGTATCTTTTCATCATTCCACCTTCATAAGATGTATCTCGTAAGGGTCAACGGATAAACCAATTTTATCACCAACCTTTACATTTTCGTATTGATGAATGACTAATTCCTGACCTTCGATGGTGGCGCAGATTTCAAAATGAACGCCCCTGAAAGTCGTCGCGTCGACGGTGGCGACCAGTCTTGCTTTCTCCAGAGGGACGATGTCAAAATCCTCGGGTCTGATGACGACGTCGCATTCTTCTCCGATTTTGAAATTTTCATCAACGCAGTCGAAGACGGCTCCAAAAATTTCGACTTTTTTATCGCCCATATAGCGACCCCTAATGATGTTACTCTCACCGATGAAATTCGCAACAAAACGATTTTTCGGCTCATTATAGATGTCTTCAGGAGTGCCGATCTGTTGGATGACGCCGTTGTTCATCACAACGACGGTGTCCGACATCGAGAGGGCTTCTTCCTGATCATGGGTCACGAAGATGAAGGTGATGCCCAATTTCCGCTGCATTTCTTTCAATTCGTACTGCATGTTCTGCCTGAGTTTCAAATCCAAAGCTGCCAGCGGCTCGTCCAAGAGCAGGATCTTCGGGCGGTTAACAACGGCCCTCGCAATCGCAACCCGCTGCTGCTCGCCGCCGGAAAGCTGATGGACTTTCCTCTTTTCAAAGCCTTCGAGCTTGACCAATTTTAAAGCCTTTCTGACTTCTTCTTCGATCAAATGCGGGCTGAGCATCAGTTTTTTTGCGGCTCGCTTTTCTTCTTCCCACCGCTTATATGTCTGTTTCAGGAGTTTTTCCAGATTGATTAGTTCTTCTTCCTGAGCGATCTTCTTCAATTCCCTGATTTCTTTTGCATACTTGCTTCCGTTCTTGGACCAAAATCTATTGTTTTTCTTTTCTTCCAGGACTTTTTCTTTCAATTCGCGAAGCTTGATGCGGGCTTCCCTGACTTCGCCCTCGCGGTTCTCCTCTTCCTCAATGCACGCTTCAATTTCTTCGATTTTTTCCGTGTATCTTTCTTCGATTTCTTGGAGCTTCTGTTCGATCAATTTTTCCTTTTCTTCGATTATCCGCTCTCTGATTTCTTTCCTGATCGCGCGCAACCGACTCTTGATTTCCTGCCTTTCCGCTTTGGAAAGCGCTCTGTCGCTAAGTTTTCTCTGCAGCGTTCGCCGTTCCTGCTCATATTGTTTTCTGACTTCGCTTTTCAATTCTTCATAAATGCGATTGAAATTCCGGAGTCCGAAAGCGATGTTGTCGAAAACATTGAGATGGGGAAAGAGTGCATAACGCTGAAAAACGGTGTTGATAGGTCTCTGATAGGGAGGCAAATCATTGACGACTTCTCCGTTCAAAATGATTTCCCCGGAATCAGGAGTCTCAAAACCGCCGATTATTCTGAGCGTCGTGGTTTTCCCGCAACCGGAAGGGCCGACAAGAGTTATGAATTCGTTTTCGTTAACATAGAGATTGAGGTTGTTAACGACGACCTCATCATCAAACTTCTTAACGATGTTCCTTAATTCAATGATCTTTTTTGCCATTTTTCTCCGTTTCCTGAAAATTTTCCTGAAAAAAAATGAGATGGCTCAAGCCAACTCTAATTTGCAATATTGGTGACCCGTACGGGATTCGAACCCGTGCATGCATGCGTGAAAGGCATGTGAGTTAAACCGCTTCTCCAACGGGCCAACTGGCGGAGTAGAGGGGATTTGAACCCCTGCGCCGGTTTCCCGACCTATGCCCTTAGCAGGGGCACCTCTTCAGCCTCTTGAGTACTACTCCGTTTATGACGCCATCATATGATACTAAAATCTAGGGAATTTGTCAAGAGGCAGGGGGAATTATCCCCCCGTTTCTCCCTCCATTGCCCGTCCCAGTTCTTCCCTGATTTCGTTTTCTGTGAGGAAAGCCCGGGTGACTTTTTTGCCTTCAACTACGAAGAGAATCGGCAAGTCTTCCGCGTTAATCCAAAGATCATCGAATTTGGACGCACCAACGACTTCGGTATCCCTGTTGAAAACCAAACGTCCGCGGTTTCCGAAACTTCCCCCGGCACCGGTGCTGTCGACAACCATCCCGTAGATTCTTTTTGCATTAGAGTGCTTTTTTACATAAGTTATGTAATTGTTAATTAAAAGTTCCAAATCTTCCGCTTTTTCAAGTTCCAATTTGTGTTCCGTGACACCAACCCTGCTGTAAACATAGACATAGTAACTGCCTTCTTGGTTTAAAACCTGTTCTTCTTTCAGATTGATCAGATTGTCGCTGAAGGTGGTTTCGCGGGAACTGAAAAACCGCACGATTACCAGGACGATGAAAATCAAGGTCAATAAAGCAATTATCGACCAGAAAACCAATCCCCGGAAACTTAGTTTTTGTTTTCTACTCATCGGTCTATTCATATTATTACCGCCTTACTAAAAACTTAGTAAAAAGTACTCCTTTCGATAGCGTTTAACAATCTATATTATACTAAAAAAAGCTTCTTTTATCAAGAAACTTTTCGTTTTTTTGTATTTACGCTTTATTTCGGGTCCTCATCAGGATCTTCGAAGAGAAAACCCTGGACGATTTTTGCCATTTCCTCCGGAATCAAATCCTCGGAAGCGACCGTGTACTCAATCCCGCGGTAAATCGTTTGCAGGCTGTTGTCTTTCAGAATCGCAACGTTCCCCAGGACCATGAAGATTTCCCCGTTTTCCTCCTGATACCTGGTGACCTCGTTGTCATTGACGTATTCTTGGATGAGAGTGAATCCGTAGTCGTTTCCGTATTTCATGATCGCAAGCCTTTCGGTGCCGTCCTGGTTGCTGACGATGTTCTCACTTGCCAGGGAGATGCCCTCCGGACAGTAGAGCGGATAACCGATTTCCCGATTTTCATAGACGACTTCTTCTCCGATTTCCAGCCGCACCGCCGCCATGCTCCCTTCCAGATCAAACTCGTCATCGGAAATGTTGTAATCGAAGTCAATGTGTGTGAAGACCGTCCTGATGTAGAGATTGTCGTCTTCATCATAAACAAGGACTTCGGTCGGTAGCTTCGTTGTTTTATCGAAGATGATTTTTTGTTTCACGGGCGTCGCATCAGCATGCATTTTTGTTTTTGTTTCTACCGTCACCTTCGTTTCATCCTCGGTGATGATGGCATCGGAATCGTTGGCAATGTCTTTCGCCAGGGATTGCAAGAGATAAGGATAGCTGGCATTATCCGGCCAGTCGCTTTGGATTTTGAAGTTCTTGTTTACGGCCGGTATCAGGATGTATACGCCCTCGTTGTTTTTGAGAATAATTTGTTTGTCTGCATTCTCTCCGGATTTAATCTCGACTTTAATCATTTCCGGATATTTATAGAGAACTTTAAATTCGTTCTGCTTGCGTCCGCTTTCATAATATGATTCCATTATCCCTTCGACTTTATAGGATTGGGCCTTCGTCAGTTTTTCCGCAAACACCCTCTGCGGAGAGTCGCTTCCCCTGCAAGCCGAAAACATCATTATTGCACCGATGAAGACTACGACCGACAATAATCTCATCAAATAATTTCTGACAAGCTTCGTTGTCAATAGTCTGTTCATTTATATCTTTCCTCCCATTTTCTATTAAATCATATGAGGAAAGGCTAATTTTTATTATGAAAAAGTATATTATTTTAAAATAGACGAATAATACTAACTAAGGAGGAATCGTTTATGAACGTATTACAAAAAATCGCCCTGATCATCGTCATTATCGGAGCCCTGAATTGGGGACTGATCGGCCTCTTCAATTTCAATCTCGTCGCCTTCATTTTCGATAACCTCAGCGTGGTCATCTCGAGAATCATCTATTCTTTGGTCGGGGTCGCGGGAATAATCTGCATATCGGCCCTCTTCACAAACGATCATGACATTGATTAGGGCAACATATAAGCTGAAAAACGTAAAAACCAAGGAAACTTTGCTTCAGCCTGTTGACAAACTACTTTTTTAGGAAATCCTAAAAGAGTAGTTTTATTTTTTTTCC
>LFRY01000003.1:4073-9439 GCA_001512995.1 Acholeplasmatales bacterium DTU067 | reverse complement strand
CATTTCAGAACCGCGACCGCGACCGCGTCGCTTCCGGTGTGGGATATGGAAATGATTATATCATGGTCGCTCAGCTTTTCGCATTCAAGAAAAGGAGCCCCTTTTTCGTCGTTCAATATCGATAAATCCGCATAGGAAAAACCAATCCCCAAGCAACTTACCGCTTTGATTATCGCCTCCTTGGCAGCAAAACGCCCGGCAAGATACTCCAGGCGGCGAGTCGGGGAAGAAATGTTTTCAAAAACGGCGATTTCTTTTTCGGAAAGAATCCGCGCGCATTTTTTCTTGTTTTCGAGAAAATCCCGGAACCTTTCCAACTTTACGATGTCAATGCCAATATTTTTCATTTATCCTCCAAATGCTACTTTTAGTCTGTCGATAAACTTCAACGATTAAGGTATCATTATTACTGGTTGATGTTTATGAAAAAATATGATCTGAACGACATAAATGTCCTTTTCGGACTCCGGCTGCGCCAACTCAGAATGGAGAGGGGGCTGACACAGGAACAACTCGGTCATGAATGCGGGTTGCATAGAACCTATGTCGGCCAAATAGAGCGCGCCGAAAAAAACATTACATTGAAGAACATCGAGAAAATCGCCAAACATCTGGACATTAACATTACCGAGTTGCTGGATTTCTCAAAGATTAAAGTCAAATGAGCTTGCTATGCGAGCTTTTTTTATCTCTTCCGCCAGCTTTTCCAGATCCTTGAAACAATGGCTCAGACCTGATTTCGAGAGATACCGGTTGATTGTTTTCTGGGAATTGGCGCTGAGTTGGGACAGCGAATCATCCGGATAGGTCATCCTCAGGACGACGGCATCCAAAAGGCGCGGAGTGAGATTCATCAGGCCATAGTGCTTCTCAAGGAACTTGATTGTTTCCAATTGTTTTTTTGCTGAGGCGATGGCCTTCTGCTCATTGGCGACATCGCAATTCATGATTCTGTTGATGTAATTGCTGAGGTCTTTTTTTATTCTCTGGTCTTCGAAAGCAAACAGAGAATTGTTTGCGCCGATGAATTTCAGGAAATCCGCGATGTCCTCCGCCCTTTTTACATAAACCACTTCGCCCTTCGCTCGCGAGATGATTTTGGCGCTGATGTTGATTTCTTCCAAAATTCCAACCAAGAATTCCGCTTCCTCCCTGGTGTTGGCCACCAGTTCAAGATGGTATTTGTTTTTTGCGGGGTCATTGACCGAACCGCACGCCAAAAAGGCTCCGCGGAGCAGGCTTGCCTTGCAGCAATCCTTTTTCAGCAAACCCCCGTCCATTTCCCTGTTCAGCGACAAATCAGGATTCAAAAGACGCAAGTCTTCCAAGATTTCGCGCCCTTTTTCCGAAATCACAAGGTAGTACAGGGGTTTTTTGTCCAACTTCTTTCTTTCTTTTTTCAGAAGCAGAACCTGAACGGCATATAAACTCTTGACCAGGAAGAGGATTCTCCTGGCGGTTGAATTCGAAGTGGTTGTAAAAATGATTTTGAAGTTTTTGTTGGAATAAGTCAGGGTTGAGCGGAAACGGATCAGGGCATATAATTCTGCCCGATTGCAGCAATCTTGGTTTTGAAGGAGGCTGATTTCTTTCTTGACTTCTTTGGAAAAGGACATTATCTGATCTTCTTGATGATGTCGAGCGCCGCAATCGCTCCGTCGTTCACGGCCGTGACTATTTGCCTGACTCTTTTGGAAACAACGTCCCCGACGGCATACAAGCCGGGGATTTTTGTTTCTTGGTTGGCGCTCACGGGAATGTAGCCGTCCTCATCGGTAATGCCTAAGTCCCGCACGAATTCTGTCGCGGGGAGCAGCCCGACGAATTCAAAACAGCCTTCAACTTCCAAGCTGCTGATTTCTCCCGTTTTTACATTCCTCAAAATCAATTTTTCCAAACCGTCTTCGCCGATGAATTCCAACACCACTGTGTTCAATATCATTTCGACATTCCCCAGGCCCTTCACCTTTTCGACGATGTTCCTGTCGGCCCGGAAATCCTCGCGGCGGTGGATCAAATATACCTTTTTTACAACCCCCGAAAGGTAAATGCTTTCTTCAAAGGCCGAATTCCCGCCGCCAATTACCGCCACTTCCTTGTTTCGATATAGCGCTCCGTCGCAGATTGCGCACCAGGAAATGCCCTTGTTAGTCAGGCGTTCTTCGCCCGGAATTTCCAATTTTCTGTTCCTGGTCCCGGTCGCGATGATGACCGTCCGCGCTTTATAATCCTTCCCAGCCCGGACAACAAAATGCCCGTTTTCTTTTCTGATTGTTTCCGCCCGTTCGCCGATGTAATCAGCTCCCAGATTCATAATCTGGTTGAACATCGAATAGGCGAGGTCGGGACCGGCAATCATTTCATAGCCGGGGTAGTTTTCAATCGTTGCGGTGTAGACCATTTTCCCGCCGGGCGCTTCGCCCTCAAAGATGCCTACTTTCAGGTCATTCCTCAAGGCATAAATGGCGGCGGAAATCCCCGCCGGCCCGGCGCCGATGATTAAAATGTCGTACATCTTTTCTCCTCCGCTCAATTTTTGTTTTCTTCAACTGCTTCCAAATAGGAAACGGGATGTACTTTAAAGATTCTTCTCAGGACGAACAAAGTGACTCC
This sequence comes from Acholeplasmatales bacterium DTU067, assembly GCA_001512995.1. Taxonomy (GTDB): domain Bacteria; phylum Bacillota_I; class Bacilli_A; order ML615J-28; family CAG-698; genus DTU067. The sequence goes on along the minus strand of LFRY01000003.1, from coordinate 6,826 downwards.
CGCGATTATCATCGCCACCGAGACGACCTGAGCGACTCTGAGTTCCAAGCCGAATATCCTCAGGGGCAGGTAATCGGTCCTCAACGCTTCCACAAAAAACCTGCCGATTCCGTACCAGACCATGTAAAAGAGCACGGCATCTCCGAGCCAATATTTCTTCCAGAATCTCCTTGAGACTAATACAATCATCAAACCAAGGAAGTTCCAAAATGACTCATACAAAAATGTCGGGTGCATGTAATTGCGGGAAGCGGAATCAATTGCGGCGTAATAATTGCTGTCGGAAATCAGCATCTGGTCGATGATGAAATCGGGAAGGAGCAGCCTCTCCAAAAAAGCCCTCCCTTCCGCAAGATTCTCAGAAATCGGACCACCATGTGCTTCCTGGTTGAAAAAATTCCCCCAGCGCCCGACGATTTGACCGATCATGAATCCCGGGGCAAGCATCTCGCCCAGTTTATAGACATCGAAACGCCTTCTCCGCCAATAGAAATACACGAAGACGGCAACGAATAAAACCGCGCCATGGATGGCAAGCCCACCCTCTTCATTGATGAAACCCGTTATGACCCGCAGTGGATCCTGCGCATACCCGCCCTCATTCCAGGCAAAGGCAACATAATAGAGCCGGGCGCCGATGATGCCGACGATGACACCGATGATGAAACCGTCGATCAAATCCTCTTCTTTGAAGCCGATTTTTTTTGCGACCAAAAGCCCATATACATATGCGAGGGTGATGCCGCTGATGATGCAGATCGCATACCAATAGACGTTTCTTCCAAAAACTGTGAAGGCCACGCGATCGATGATTTTGATTTCATTCCCAGCAACATCGACTCCTTCCCGCACCGCGCAGCCGGCAAGGAATGCCAGGAAAGCGACGATGAGGAAAACGAGCCATTTTTTATGCTTCTGCTTCATTTTTTTCCTCCTCTTATCTTTCTGAACATTTTATCACGATACATCCGCATTATCAAGAAATTAATGAGAACCCGCGAGAACAGGAAAACGATGTAGAAGACCACGAGGTTATTGAAGGATGTGACTTCAAGCCCCGGGGTCACCCACCATGAGAAAATCAAAGCCGCGATGCTGATCGGAAAGACGATTGTTCCGAATGAATAAAACATTATCTTCGGATAATGCTTCATCATCAATTCCCTTGCCAGGATGTCGGTGGTCGTGAAGATGACACTGAAAAGCAAGAGGCGGAAAAAATCATAAGGAGCAAATCCCAAATACCCGTTCAAAGCGATGATCAAAGCAAAATCGAGAAGATAAGCAAACAAGAGGAAGAGGGCGGTCTGTTTTCGGTTCGGCTTGCGGCGTTCGATTTTGATGATTCTGATGTTACCCTCGTCAATGTCGTATTTTTCTTTAATTTCCTCGATGAATTCAAGCAAATCCTCAGGAGTGAATTGTTTTTTCTCCTTCATTTCCTTCTTTTCATCGTTATTTTCTTTTTTTTCTTTGTCTTTATTTTCCATATGACCTCCTCAGGATATAGCCAAGGCTGATGCCGACAACATTCAAGAAAATGTCGACAACGTCAAACACTCCTCTTTTCGTGACGAACTGCATCGCTTCCATAACCAGAACTAAGGAAAAGATGATCAATAGCGAGTATTTTCCGCGGATATAAAAGGGCAGGGGAGCGAAGAGCAGGAGATTTCCGAAGATATTGAGAAACACGATTCTATTCGTCGGAGCGAGTTTCAGCCATTCCCAAAGATAGAATTTCAAGTTAAGATTGTTTTCAACCGGCCGGCGATAAAAAAGGAAGGAAAGGATGAAGAGAAAATAACAGAGAAAAGAAATCCTTCTCTGTTCCGCGCTCATGACCGCCAGACCGAAAAGAGCGGTCAGCAGCCAGTTCGTGCCCGGATAAAAGATGGCGAGCGCCTCCGTCACTTCCGTGATGGCAAAGTAGAAAAAAACAATCACCGGCAACAAAATCAAATGTTTTTTCAAAACCTCCCTCATTTTTTCAAAACTTTTCGAAGATACTTCCCGGTGTACGAACTTTCGCAACTAGCGATCTCTTCCGGTGTCCCCGCAAAGACCAAATAACCTCCCTCATCCCCGCCTTCGGGGCCCAAATCGATGATGTAATCGGCGCATTTGATGACATCGAGATTGTGCTCGATGATGACCACGGTTGCGCCCTGGTCGACGATGTAGTTGATCACCTGAAGCAATCTTTTCACATCATCCGTATGGAGCCCGGTCGTCGGCTCGTCAAGCATGTAGATCGTTCTGTTCGTGATCCGTTTATGCAATTCGCTGGCGAGCTTCACTCTTTGGGCTTCCCCTCCGGAAAGCGTCGTCGAGCTTTGGCCGAGTTTCAGATAACCCAAACCGACGTTCTTCATCGTCTCCAATTTGTTTTTGATTTGCGGGAAGGGGTCGAAGAATTCCAAAGCTTCATCGACGGTCATTTCCAACACGTCCGCAATCGTTTTGCCCCTATATTTCACTTCCAAAGTCTCTTTGTTATAGCGCTTGCCTCCGCATTCCTCGCAGGGAATGTAGACATCGGGAAGGAAATGCATTTCGATTCGCAAAAACCCGTCGCCCTGGCAACGTTCGCATCTTCCTCCGCGGACATTGAAAGAAAAGCGTCCTTTTTGGTAGCCGCGCTTTTTCGCTTCCACGGTTGTGGCGAAAAGCTCGCGGATGTGGTCGAAAACCCCGGTGTAGGTCGCGGGGTTGCTGCGCGGGGTTCTTCCGATAGGCGATTGGTCGATGTC
>LFRY01000003.1:0-4003 GCA_001512995.1 Acholeplasmatales bacterium DTU067 | reverse complement strand
TTTCCGCTCCCGCTCACGCCCGTGCAGACGGCAAACACGCCCTGGGGAATCTCCACGTCAATGTTTTTGAGATTGTTCTCCCGCGCATTAACGATTTTCAGGAATCTGCCGTTTCCTTTCCGGCGTTTTTTCGGAACGGGAATCGAAAGCTTTCCGGAAAGATAGAGCCCGGTGATGCTTTTTTCATTCGCCATGACTTCCTCGGGCGTTCCCGCGGCCACGACCTCGCCCCCGGCCTTGCCCGCATGGGGGCCGATATCGATCAAATAGTCGCTTTGGCGCATGATTTCCTCGTCATGCTCAACGACGATCAAAGTGTTCCCCAAATCGCGCATTTGTTTCAGTGCGGAAAGAAGCCGGTCATTGTCACGGGGGTGCAAGCCGATCGAGGGTTCGTCCAAAACATAGAGCACGCCCGTGAGCTGCGAACCGATTTGCGTAGCCAGGCGGATGCGCTGATTCTCGCCCCCGGACAGGGTGGCGCTGGATCTGCTCAAAGTGAGGTATTCCAAACCCACGTTCGCAAGAAAGTGCAGGCGCTCCTTGATTTGTTTTAAAAGCAAATCCGCGATTGACCTTTCCTGTTCCGTGAGGCTAAGCTCATCGAGAAATTTCAGAATGGCCAGGACGCTCATTTCCGTAAGTTCCCAGATGTTCTTGCCACCCACGTAGACGCTCAGGGCTTCCCTGGAAAGGCGCTGACCGTTGCAGACATGGCAGGGATAATCGGCCAGGAAGGAATTGTAATACTCCCTGGAAAGCCTTGAATTGGTTTCCAGATAACGCCTTTCAATCAATGTGGCGATGCCTTCAATGTATCGTGTTTTCTTGTAAATGAAATTACCCCTCGTCGAAATCTGATATGTGATCGGTTCTTTGGAACCGACCATGATGATCTCCTTTTCCTCGGGAGTGAGCTCCTCGTAGGGTTTGTCCAGGCTGATGCCGTAGTGCGACGTCAATTTTTCAAAAACCTGCCATTCAATGTTTTCCGTATCGACGATGTTTTTCAGATACCTGATCGCACCCTGGCGGATCGAAAGCTTCGGATCCGTGATCAAGAGATTCTCGTCCACCCTCTGCAAAATCCCCAGACCCTTGCATTCCGGACATGCCCCGAAGGGCGAGTTAAAGGAAAAGAGCCGCGGTTCCATTTTCGGAATCGAAAAATCGCAGTAGGGGCAGGCGAGGCTTTGGCTGAACATGTGCTCGCTATCGTTCAGGGAGATCACGACTTTCCCGTCGCCGAATTTCAGAGCCGTTTCCACGGAATCATAGATGCGGCTTCGTGCATCCGGCCTCAACCTGATCCTGTCGACCACGATTTCAAGCGTGTGCTTGATGTTCTTCTTCAGTTTGATTTCTTCATCCAGATCGCGGATTTCGCCGTCAATCCTAATTCTTGAGAAGCCTTCCTTGCGGACGAGTTCGATTGTTTTTTCATGCGTCCCCTTTCTCCCGACGGCGATGGGGCTGTAAATAATGACCCTCGTCCCTTCCTCCGCCTGGTAAATGCGGTCGACAATCTGGTCGACGGTTTGCGAAGAAATCAAAACATGGTGATCCGGACAATATGCTTTTCCGATGCGCGCATAGAGCAGACGCAGGTAATCATATATTTCGGTCACGGTCCCGACTGTGGACCGCGGATTCTTGCTTGTGGTTTTTTGGTCAATCGATATCGCCGGCGACAATCCCTCGATCGAATCGACGTCGGGCTTTTCGACCCCACCCAAAAACTGGCGGGCATATGCGGAAAGGCTTTCCACATATCTTCTCCGTCCTTCCGCATATATCGTATCAAAGGCAAGGGATGTTTTTCCGCTTCCGGAAAGCCCGGTCATCACGACCAATTTTTCCTTGGGGATTTTGATGTTAATGTTTTTTAGATTGTTTTCTCTTGCGCCTTTGATATCAATATATTTCTGCATGTCATTCTCCTATCATTTTCCTGAATTCTTCTTCATTGATTATCTTTATATTTAAATCTTGAGCTTTCTTCAGTTTGCTGCCGGCGTCTTCGCCCGCCAAAACAAAATCGGTTTTTTTGCTGACGCTGGAGGAAACTTTCCCCCCATGCGCCTCGATCAGTTTCGTCGCTTCATCGCGGGAGAGCGTCGGGAGTTTTCCGGTCAATACGAATGTTTTGTCAGAAAGAAGATCCGAACTTACGGTTTTTTCCGCGCGGGGATTAATCCCCAACGATTTCAGTTCTTCGATCAACTCCCGGTTCTTTTGGAAATAAGCGGCGACATTGCTTGCGGTCTGCAGACCGATGTCCCTAATCGAAGCCAGGTCCTCGACGCTGGCTTCCATCAATTCGTCAAAGGAAGCATAATGCTGGCTCAAAACCCGCGCGACCTTAGAACCCACCAAGCGGATCCCCAGAGCGGTGAGAACTTGCGCAAAACTGTTTTCCTTGGATCTTTCGATTGCGGTCAGGAGGTTGCTCACGCTTTTTTCCCCCATGCCCTCGATTCTCACAAGCTCATCTTTTCTATCCTTCAGGCGGTAAATGTCCGCGATGGTTTCGATGAAGCCCCGCTCGATCAAATCCTCAACGATTCTTTCGCCCAGACCTTCGATGTCCATGCCGGCTGAGGAAGCGAAATAAATGATTCCCGCAAGCCTCTTTCCCCGGCAATCGGGATTCGGGCAGTAATGGGCGGCCTCATTTTCGTTTTTTATGATTTTCTCCCCGCAGGCGGGGCAGTTTTCGATCATCCGGAAGGGTTCGGTGTTTTCCCGTCTTTCGAAGTTCACGCGGACGACTTCGGGAATGATTTCCCCTGCTTTCCTGACGAGGACATAATCCCCGATTCTGATGTCGCGTTCTTTGATGAAATCTTCATTGTTTAAGGTGGCGCGCTGGACGAGGGATCCCCCGATCAGCACGGGCTCCAAAACCGCATTCGGATTGATCGTCCCCGTCCTGCCGACGGTGTAGACGATGTCCAGGAGTCGGGTTTCGACTTCCTGGGTCGGGAATTTATAAGCGATTGCCCATTTCGGGCTTTTCACGGTATAGCCGATTGCTTCCTGCATTTCGAAATCATCCACTTTTATTACCACGCCGTCGGTTTCATAGTTTAGATTATGGCGCCCGTCCTTCCAGCCGTCCAAATAGGCAAGGATTTCTTCCAAATCCCGGGATTTGAGATAATTCGGGTTGACAACAAAACCCAATTCTTGAAGGAAGAGAAGCGCTTCGGACTGCTTTTTCAAACCATGGGCGGCGGGGTTGACGATCGAATATGCAAAGAAATCCAGTTTCCGCTCCTCCGTAACCGCCGGGTTCAACTGTCTGAGCGACCCCCCCGCGGCATTGCGGGGATTCCGGAACAATTCTACGCCCCGAGCTTTGCGAATTTCGTTGTGTCGATTGAAGACATCCTTGCGCATGTACACTTCGCCCCGGATCTCAATGTCGACGTTCCTTTTCAAAAATTTCGGAACCGTCCCGATTCGTTTCACATTCGCGGTGATGTTCTCGCCGACCGTGCCGTTCCCCCTGGTCGCGCCCTGCATGAGGATGCCGTTTTTATATTTCAGGCTCAGGGAAATGCCGTCGATTTTCAATTCGCAGACATATTCGGGGCTGAACCCTGCTTTTCTAATTCGTTCATGGAAATCCCTGAGCTCACCTTCCGAAAAAGCATTCGCCAGCGAAAGCATGGGTACATCATGGGTCACCTTTTCAAATTGTTCGGAAACCTCCGCGCCGACCCTCCGCGTCGGGGAATTCTCCAAAATGTATTCCGGATATTGCTTTTCCAGGCCCTCAAGTTCCCGCAAGAGGCTGTCGTATTCCGCATCGCTCACGCTGGGATTGTCCAGCACATAGTATTCATAGCTGTAACGGTTGAGCCTTTCCACTAGTTCCCTGATTCTTTCTTTCGGATCCATAACCTCCCAAACCATCCATTTCTTATCATACCATATTATTATACCACAAAATGAACTCCGTTTTAAAGAAATACCAGATAAGAAAAAGTATATGCAC
>LFRY01000082.1:4671-40927 GCA_001512995.1 Acholeplasmatales bacterium DTU067 | reverse complement strand
TTATTTAGAAATGAAATAATCATAATATAACTTAATATGAAATTATCATAATATACTCATATGAGCAATCATTTCCTCTCTTCTCTTATTGAAAGAATGCCCCGTCCGTGGTATAATAAATGAACTTGCAGGGTGATAATATGCAGAAACTGAGAATTGAAAATCTGAAAGTCAGCTACCAAAACAAGAAAAAAACTGTCGTGGCGCTGAACGGGCTTTCGCTTGCAGCAGAAGCCGGGGATTTTTTGGTGCTGCTGGGCCCTTCCGGCTGCGGGAAGACGACGCTCTTGAAAACCATTGCCGGATTGGTTTATTATGATGAAGGCGAAATCCACATCAACGGCGTGAATGCGGATCTGCTTTCCGTCAAGGAAAGGAATCTCGCCTTCCTGCCCCAAAACCTCTCCCTCTACCCGCATCTGACCGTTTATGAAAACATCGCCCTGCCTCTCAAAGCCGCGAAAGTCCCCCTTGAGGAACTGATGCGGCGCGTCGAAGAAGTTGCGAAGGAATTGCAGATTGATTTCCTGCTTTCCAGAAAGTCCCGGCAGCTATCGGGCGGTCAGCAACAGCGCGTGGCGCTTGCCAGGTGCATCGTAAAAAGGCCGGAGATGTATCTTTTCGATGAACCCTTCAGTAACCTCGATCCGCCCCTCCGCGCCGCCATGCGCACGGAACTGAAAAAAATCCACCGCCTCCTGCGGGGCACCTTCATTTTCGCGACCCACGACCTGACCGAAGCCCTTGCGCTCGCAACGAAACTTGCGATCATGACGCCGGACGGAAGGATCGCTCAGTGCGGCGAGCCGCTGGAGGTTCTGCATCATCCGGCGGACGATTACGTGCGGGATTTCCTCGGAGGTTTCAAAGATGCTTGACTTGTACGGAAAGTTTGACTCGGGAATGCTTCTGAAAAAATACCGGCGCCAAAAACTGCTTGCAATTCTTACAGCCCTGGCATCCCTGCTTGTTTTGACGGTCAACTTCCTTTTGAGCGATGAGGAAACCAAGAACATTTTCCTGATCGCGAACATCGGAATTTCCCTGGCTGCGGGGTGGTTTCTGCTCACCTTTGTGCTGTATCACATGAGAAACACCAAGAATGCGTTGGGATTCTTCCGAAAAATTGAAGCCTCCGAAAAGAAGGAGTGCGCGGGAAAGGTTCTGGAATTGGACGCTTCCCCCTTAACATTGCACGGAAGGGCATTTTTGGCTTTGACCGTCCGGCTTGCTGACGAAGGCGAAAGGCTTTTCTATCTCCCGCATGAACGAGAATATCCGGCCCTCAAGCCCGATGTTCAGATCAAACTGCGGGTTGCGGATAATTTTGTCCTGGCATATGGGGTGGAAAATGAATAAAATCAAGAACTATCTCGCCTATGCTTGGCATTATTATTTGATTTTCGCCCTCGTCACCGTCATCTTTTGGACGATAGCCTTTAATATCAAATCCGCTCCCAAAAGGGACGAAGAAGTGCGGATCTTCATTTCCGCATACCATGTTAGGACCAAAGAATTGGAAAGGGATCTTAAAAAATTAGTTGATGGGAAGAAAATCAAAAACATCAGCGTTGATTACGCGTATTACGGGGACGGCTTTTTCAACTATATCTTTTTGACGCGGGGGTTGACCAGTTCCGACATCATCATCACCAACGCAAGCAATTTGGAAGTCGACTTGGCCCGATACTATGTCCCCTTCGCCCGGGAGTATCTCGAAGAAAACCTCAACCTCGATCAAGATCATCAGCTCTTAAAGCAAGGAAATGCAATTTACGGCATCCCCGTTTACAATGCTTCCATCAACCTCCTTTCTGATTACGTGACATACGAAAGCGGGGAAGGAGAAGAGGTTTTTTATATGCTCATTAACAGGAATTCCGAATATTTTAAAAACCCGCAGACAGACAACAATGTCCATGCGGTCATCGAACTCATATTTTCCTATTTTCGGGAGGAATCGTGATGTTTAAGAAGAAGTACCGCGCAGCAAAAAGAGATTTCACCGTCGAAGACCTTCCTTCCAACCGGCAAGAGGTTTTCTTTGATCTCTTGAAACACCGCTGGACCGACATTTTATTCCTGGGTTTCTTGCTTCTCCTCTTTGCGACTCCCTTCCTCATAGCCAGATACCAGCGGCTGCTGGTCACGACGGATTTTTTCCAAAAATACGTAAGCGGAGAGCTCGAGGAAAATCTTGCTTTCCAGGCGATTCTCAGTTTCAATAACATGATCAATCTGATCCACATTCCCCTGTTGGTTCTGTTTGCGATAGGGCTTGCGGGAGTAATCAGAATCGTAAAAAAACTTGCCTGGAGCGAATACATCAGCACGAGGCATGATTTGCTTGCCGGCATCAAGGAGAACAGCCTTCATATTGGCGCGGTTTTCTTGCTTATGGGTTTGGGAAATTTCCTGCTTTCGCATCTGCGGGCGCTGAATGTTTTTTCGGACACTCCTGCGAACAATCTTTTGTCCTATTTGCCCGAGGTTGTATTTGTTGCCATCATCTTTCCGGTTCTGGCTTATTTCATTTCCCTCACGGCAATATATAAAGAGAAATTCGCAAAAAAGCTAATGATAGCTTTGAAACTCTACCTATTGAATCTTCCGAAAACCCTCCTTGTTTGTCTGGCCGGCATCCTTCCCCTGCTTTTGTTGCTTGTCAGAAACAGCCTGATGCAACTAATCTTCCCCTTCGTTTATGTCCTGGTTTTTCTGCCGGTGTTTTTGTCGCTTTGGTTTCTTTTCTCCTGCCATGTATTCGACAAACACATAAACAAAAACAATTTCCCGGAAATTCACGACAAAGGGGTTTGGCGGAAGCATGAGAAATAAACTCGTTGTTTTGGTTTTCATTCTCGTTTTAGTTTTCCAGTTCGTTGACTTGAAGATTTTCGACGACCGCTTTCTGAATGAAAGCGCGGAATCCATCATCGTCGGCTATGCCGCTTCCATTCTGATTTTGTTTTTGATCAGGAAGGATGAGGCATTATACAGGACAGAAAGACTGAATGGGAAAATTATTACCCTCCTGCCCTGCTTCCTCATCGTGATCAACAATTTCCCGTTCCTGTCCCTGATCAAAGGCGACGCGCAGTTTGTAAAGCCGTGGCACTATGGCATTATTTTGCTGGTTGATTGCTTCGGGGTAGCCATGTTTGAGGAATTTGTTTTCCGGGGCATTCTACTTCCCGCTGTGCACGGAAGTTTGAAACGCGGTCCCTTCAGGTCATTCTTGGCGGTGCTGATTCAGGCCGCCATCTTCGGAGGCATGCATTTTTTCAATCTGCTGGCAGGCGCATCCTTCCCCATTGTTTTGATGCAAGTGGGCTATACGTTCCTCTTGGGGGGAATGTTTGCGATTGCGCTCCTCATATCCGGAAACATTTGGGTGAGCGTCAGCTTACATTTCCTTTTCAATTTTACCGGTCTCCTGCTTCCCACAATGGGAGAAGGGGATTGGCCGGATCAGGCAACGATCGTGATCACAATCATACTCTCCGTTTTGGCCGCCGCCTACCTCATGGCATTGCTTCTAAAATTAAGCAAAACCATGCATGAAGAAGAGACAACCGATTTGTCATAAACCCCGGGAATAAAAAAAGGTGAAGCAGAGCTTAGTTTCACCTTTTTTTATTTTTGCGCACGGTATGAATTTTCTCAGAATAAACCCGCTTCTTCAATAATATCGACGGCTTCTTCATTAATGCAAGTAAGAATTTCCATCAACTTCTCCATATTTGAGCTGGGGTTTTTGAATGGAGTGCTTGATTCTACAAGCTTTATATTATTAATGGCCTTATTAACCGCTTCCTGATCAATGGCAGACATTATCTTTTTCCTGTTCTTCTGGGTTCTATTCTCGGGCCACTCTCTTACTCCGAAACAGTCTTGAATCGGTTTGTTGTAACCGGAACGAGAGAGGACAGCTTTATTAAATTGCTTTTTATGATTTATCAGCCATAGTTCAAAGGAATAGTTATTGAAAAAGATGATGTCTTCTGCCTCATATTTTTCCCATAAATTTCTAATCTTGGTATGCCTGCATTTTGAACTTATGGGCTTATTCTTATTGTCAATGTCGAGTATGAGGAAAACATCTTAATCAAAATGCTCCTGCAGGAAAATCTCAAAATTTAATTCGTTCCCCTTTTTTGTTTCAAAAACAATGTTCGGGAAAATGTTTAATTCAGCAATCCGTTTGAAATAGTCTTTTTCCGTATCCCCATCCCCCACGATATAAACCCTATGCTTAACTTGAAATGTTTGTTTCCTGGATCTCTTTCTCATATTCCAAGAATTCTTGTATGACCTGGTTTATGTCCGTTTGGGGTAAGGGCACGATTGCTTCTTTTATATACATCTTTTCGAAATTGCTGTTGCTTCTGATGTCATTCTCGGAATTTGCTTTGAAGGAATCAAGATTGATGATCTCTACCCCTTCGTCATCGCGGGTAATGAAATTTATCTGGTCTTTCCTAAATAAATACGGAGACAAAAGTTTAACATCATGGGTTGTCATGATGAACTGCGCATAAAAAAAGTGAAGCTAGATGCTTCACCTTTTTTATATGGCATTTCTCCTTGCCCATTTTTTTGTATCCAAATGCTTCCTGACCATATCCAGGAAGTTGGCGATGTCTTCATTCGTGGCCTCACGCAGATGCTCAAGCTCATATTTCAATCCGAGATTTTTCCATTTGTCAATTCCCAGTTTATGATAGCCCAGGACTTTGAACTGATAATTATTGGAATCATATTTGTTTAAAAGTTCCGCAATTGCCCTGGCCGTATTCTTATCATCGTTAATCCCAGGCAAAAGGACATGGGTGATCCGGAATTGTTTGTTTAAGGAGTTGAGCTTATCCAAGAGTTTGAAGGTATTGCTGATCTTTGCGCCGGCAAGCTCATAGGCTTGGTAGTTATTGGCGCCTTTCAAATCGACGATGAAGAGATCCGTCAGGTTGATTACCTCATCGAAGACTGCCGTGTCCCGATAAACCGCTCCCGAGGTTTGGATGGCGGTGTGCACTCCGTGTTGCTTTAACTTCGTAAAGAGTTCAATGATGAATTCTTTTTGCAGGAGCGGTTCGCCGCCGGAAACGGTGATGCCGCCGTTTTTGTAGAAGGAGCGGTACTTGAGGAAGTCCCTCACAACCTCATCAGCAGTCATCCGCTTGTTTTCCGTCCTCAAGGTGGCATCAACATTATGGCAGTATTTGCAGGCCAGGTTGCAGCCCTGGAGGAAGAGGACGTACCTGATGCCGGGGCCGTCAACGCTGCTGAAGGTCTCGATCGAATGGACGTTTCCGATCATAGGCGCTCGTGGAAGGTCCTGCCGATGATTTCTTCCTGCTGCTCTCGGGTAAGCTTATGGAAGTTGACGGCGTAACCGGAAACCCTAATTGTAAGATTGGGATAGTTTTCGGGATTGTTCATCGCGTCGATCAGCATTTCTCTGTTCAAGACATTGACGTTCAGATGGTGGGCCTTGTTGGCGAAATAGCCGTCGAGGAGCTGCACGAGATTGCAGACAGCAGCGTCGCCTTCCTCTTCGGAAAGCATGCCCCCGTCACTTCCCAAAGCGTTCGGGATGATGCTGAAGGTGTTGCTGATTCCGTCGTTTGCCACGAAGAAAGGTATCTTCGCGACGCTCATCAAGGAAGCAAGCGCGCCGGAAACATCGCGCCCGTGCATCGGATTCGCGCCCGGAGCGAAGGCTTCGCCCTTCTTTCTTCCGTCCGGGGTCGCCCCCGTTTTCTTTCCGTAGACCACGTTGGATGTGATCGTGAGAATCGAAAGCGAGTGTTTCGCGTTCCGGTAGGTTTCATGCTTCTCAATTTTTTGTTTGAAGGTTTCCACCAATTCCTTGGCAATCACATCGACTCTGTCATCATTGTTTCCGTATTTCGGGAAGTCGCCCTCAGTTTCGAAAGCAATGGCGATGCCCTTTTCGTTCCTAATCGGCTTTACTTTCGCGTATTTGATGGCCGAAAGGGAATCGGCGACGACGGAAAGCCCGGCGATGCCCGTCGCGAAATTCCTTTTTACATGATAATCATGGAGCGCCATCTGCAGCCTTTCATAGGCATATTTGTCATGCATGTAGTGGATGGCGTTTAAGGTGTTTACATATATTCCCGCAAGCCAATCCAGGACATGGTCAAATTTCCGGATGACCTCGTCGTAACCGAGGATTTCGGATTCGATTTGCCCGACGCCATTGACGACTTTCACTTCTTTGATTTCATCAACGCCGTCGTTGATTGCATAAAGCAAAGCCTTTGCGAGGTTTGCCCTGGCTCCGAAGAATTGCATTTCTTTTCCCAGGGCCATCGGGGAGACGCAGCAACTGATTGCGTAGTCATCCCCGCAGAGTTTTCGCATCAAATCATCGTTTTCATATTGAATGGAACTGGTGTCGATGCTCACTTTCGCCGCGAATCTCTTGAAAGGTTCGGGAAGCGAAGCGCTCCACAAAACCGTGAGATTGGGTTCCGGGGAAGGGCCGAGCGTGTAGAGCGTGTTCAGCATTCTGTAGGAAGTCTTTGAGACCAGGGGTCTTCCGTCAAGCCCGATGCCGCCGATGGATTCCGTCACCCAATTTGGGTCCCCCGTGAAGAGTTCATTATATTCGGGGGTCCTCGCGAAACGGACCATGCGGAGTTTCAGGACGAATTGGTCAATCAATTCCTGGGCTTCTTTTTCGGAAAGCGTGCCTTCCCCCATGTCCCTATCGATGTAGATGTCAAGGAAGACGGTGTCCCTTCCGAGGCTCATGGCCGCCCCGTTCTGTTCTTTGACGGCGCCCAGATAAGCGAAATAGAGCCACTGGACGGCTTCCCGCGCATTTTCGGCCGGGCGGGAGATGTCGAAACCGTATTCTGAGGCCATTTCCTTCAGTTCATGCAGGGCATTGATCTGTTCCTGTAACTCTTCCCTTGCCCTGAGCACTTCTTCGGTCATAGCCCCGATAAACGCGTCCTTTTCTTCCTGTTTTTCTTCAATCAGGCGGTCGACGCCGTACAAAGGAACTCTCCTGTAATCGCCGATGATTCTTCCCCTTCCGTATCCGTCCGGAAGCCCGGTAATGACTCCCACTTTTCTTGCCAGACGCATTTCTTTCGTATAAACGTCGAACACGCCCTGGTTGTGGGTCTTACGGAATTTCGTAAAGAAATCGACCAACTCAGGATTGATTTCATATCCGTAGGCTTCCGCTGCCTTGGTCGCAATCCGAATCCCCCCGAAGGGCATGAAGGCCCTTTTCAGGGGTTTGTCGGTCTGCAGGCCGACGATGACCTCGTTTTCTCGGTCCACATATCCCGGTCCGTAAGCAGTGATGGTCGAAGGAATTTTCGTCTCCATGTCGACGACGCCCTTTTCCATCTCTAGCTTTTGAAGTTTCCTGAACTCATTCAGGAGTTTCTTGGTTCTATCCGATGCCCCCTCCAAGAAACTATCGTCCCCGTAATAGGGCTCATGATTCTTTTGTATGAAATCTCTGACATTGATTTTCTCCTGCCAGATGCCGGCTTTAAAATCTCTCCAAGCTTTCATTGCCTCACCTCTTTATAATCTCTATCTAGCCGTTTTCTTAAATGTATATATATTATAGCATTGACGGAATGAAAAAGAATGAAAATCGATGAAAAGAACGTTTACAGAGAACGTTTACTTTTTTGCCTTTATTTGCTTAAGAAAAACTTCCTATTTTTGGTTGCATATTTTTGGCGAAAAGCATCTTCTTTAGAAGGGATTTTTGACCTGTGCTTGTCATGGATTCCATCGAACCGCGCTTTATCGTTTTCGGAAATCCATTGCAAATTACAGTGCTTGGTTGTATAATATAATTAAAGTTTACGGAACATTTATTTATGCCGTTCCCCATTTTCCTTGGCACACAACTGATGCCTTAGTTTTTTTATTTATTAATTTGTCTTAATATAACAAACATTGATCAACCACATGATGGGGGGAAAAATGCTTTCCAGTATCAGCATCGACACAATCAATTCTCTTACCATTTCCGAATTGGATGTTTTGCGTTTCATTCAGAACAATCGCAAACTCGTCTTGAGTTTAAGCGTCAAGAAGCTTGCGGAAACGACCTTTGTTTCGACGGCGACCGTGATGAGGTTATGCAAGAAACTGGGCTATTCCGGGTTCACCGAACTCAAATTCCACATTAGGGAAGAGCTCAGCCAAATGGAAAAAGCCCACCGGGACGCCACGTTTACGGACACTTTGGATCAGAACGTGAAGGCGATTGTGGAAACGGCGGCGATGTTGGACGAGAAGAAGATCCTGAAAATCGTGGAACTGATGCTCAAACCCACAAACATCCATTTCTTCGGGAAGGGTTTGACCGCGACGGTTCTTGAATATGCGTCCAAGCAATTGCTGACCTACAACCGCGCCAATTTCATCTATAAGGACACGCACATCGCTTATTTGGTGGCGGAATCGATGACCGAAAACGACCTCCTTTTTGCCTGCAGCTTGAGCGGGAACACGCATCAGGTTGTGCGCATGGCGCAGATTGCGAAAAGCAGGAGGGCGACGGTCGTCACGATTTCATCCAACACCGGGAACGAATTGTCCAAAATCGGGGATTATAATTTTTCCATCTCCAGTGAAGAAGCCTGCAGTAACAGACAGGACATCTCCTCGCGGCTTCCCATTCTCTTCATCCTCAACATCATCATCACAACCTATGTCAACCAAAAAACCAAAACGGATTAGTACATATAGTAATCACAACAAAAACATGGGGTTTCATGCTTTGCCCCAAAAGACAAGCAGATTGTCATGTATTACTTTTTATGTAATGGTTGGGCGTTGATAAAAAAAGCATCAATTAAGTATAATCAAAGTGCGGAGTGAAAGCGCTGCCTTGAAGCGCCTGGCAATTTGATTATACTTATTTTCATTTTATCGGAGTGGTTTATGAAGAAAATATTTCTGATGCTCATAGTCTTGTCATTTCTAATCTTTCCGGGATGCAAACCGCACCAGGATGAACCGGAGCCGGAACCGAAGAACGAATACAGCATCCGCGGACGCGAAAATGCGCCGGATTATCAGGAAGGAGTAGCCATGGTAGAAAACGCTTATGTAGTCTACATCAATTGGGACGGTTTTGCCCGTTATTATTTTGACGAATTGCTAGAAAAAAATCCCGATGCCCTGCCCGTTCTGCGGCAGGTCATCAGCGAGGGTGTCTTTTTTGAGGATCTGCGGACGACGCTGCCTTCAATCACAAATCCTTGCCAGAACATGATCCTTTCGGGATCCACTTCCGAAATTACGAGGAATGTTTACCGCTACTATGACAGGACGATCAATACCGTCATCCAGCAAGAGCGAGAAAACGCAAACAAAACCATTGCCCATGTCGCGGTGGAAGCCGGATTGAGCGTCGCCAGCGTTTCCCACTATCTTTTGGAAACCGTGCTGAAACAGGATAAAACCTATTACATCACCTCTGACCCAAACCTTCCCGAAATCATCCAAAGGGGGCAGGCGAATGATTACTTTGCCCGCTTCACGCAACTGAAAAGGCTTGTTAAGGGGGAGAGCGTGCATGTCGGGGGAAATCAAGTCACAGTTGAAGAGCTGCCGCGCCTGATTGTTTTCTACGCCGATGACTTGGATGCTCTGGGGCATAATTTTGAGGATGCCTACGGCATCAGGCGCGCGGAGACCGAAGCGGGCAGGATGGAAAATGTTCTCGCCAGGCTCGAGGAAATGGACCAAGAGCTCGGCGAATTCATCCAGGCTTGCAAGGACGCCGGGATTTACGAGCGGATGACTTTCTTCCTCACGACCGATCATGGCATGACTCCCTATGGCCTGAAGTCGCTGGACGACAGCGGTGATTACGGGACTTCCAAATTGGGGGACCTGCAGACATTCTTCCAAAACCACGGACATGTTTTGGAAATGGTCGCGCCCGGTTCCTCCCCAAAACCGAGAACGGATGTAGTGGCCGTCGGAGCGAACCTGAACCTGCAACTCACTTGGAAGCAGGGAATCAGCGACGAAGAGCTTGAAGCCCTACGCACGGAACTTGCAAAACTCCACTTTGTCGGTAAGGTCCTTATCCGCGAAGATCTGAAAGCCATGGGCTACATGGAAGGCGCCGCTGACATGATCATCACCCCGGCGGACAGATATGTTTTCAGTTCCAATTATTTCATGCAATATGTTGCCCGCGGGCAGCACGATTCCCTGCTCGACAGTTCGAATCATGTTTTCGGTGTCATTTGGGGGAAGGGAATCAAGAAAAACTATGTCTATCAAAATAGGGCTTACAACTTTGATTTCGGAACAACCATGGCGGCGGCTTTGGGACTAGTGATTCCCAACGCCAACGGCATAGTCTTGGACGTGTTCGAAAAATAATAATCCGTTAGATGATGTGAGGAGATGATAGGATGGAAAAACTGCGTGTCTGCATTGCCGGCGGCGGGAGCACCTACACGCCGGGAATTTTGGTGGGGATGATCAAGAAGAAGAAGAGTTTCCCGCTAAAAAAACTCGTCCTCTATGACATCGACGCTGAGCGATTGGAAAAGATGGGCAAATATGCCCTCCTTTTGATGAAAGAATATTATCCCGAGTTGGAAGTGATATATACCGCTGACAAAGAAACCGCCTTCAAGGACATGGACTTCGTTTTTTGCCAGATCAGGACCGGCGGTTTCAAAATGCGCGAACTCGACGAAAAGATTCCTCTAAGAAACGGCGCCATCGGCCAGGAGACCTGCGGCGCCGGCGGTTTCGCTTACGGAATGCGCTCGATCGGGGACATGATCCGCCTGGTTGAAGAAATCAGAATCCATTCACCAAGGGCCTGGATCATCAATTATACAAATCCTGCGGCCATCGTCGCCCTCGCTCTGGACATGGCCTTCCCCAATGAAAAAAGAATCCTCAACATCTGCGACCAGCCGATCAGTCTCATGATGGCTTACGCGCGCCTGCTCGGAAACATTAAATACCAGGACATGATTCCCCATTATTTCGGTTTGAATCATTTCGGCTGGTTTACCAAGATAATCAATAAAAACAACAACGAAGACTTGACGGAGAAAATCAAGCAAAAGATCCTTGAAGAAGGGTTTTATCCCGCCGACAAGGAAAGCCGGGACCCCTCCTGGCTCGTCACCTATGAAACGGTGCGCCACATGTTGGAACTTGACCCGACGTATCTGCCGAATACTTATCTCCAGTATTATTTGCTTCCGAGAAGAACGCTTTCCCACTTAAATCCTGAATACACGCGCGCCAACGAAGTGATGGACGGGCGCGAAAAGCGTGTCTTTTCGGAATGCGAACGCGTCATCAGTTCCGGAACAATCAGGGTTAGTGCTTTGGTCGAAAAGGAAATGAACAAAGAAGATGCGCATGGGGAAATGATTTTGGAGATAGCGGAAGCGATCCTTCATGATCAGGGGCGGCATTATGTGATGATGGTGAAAAACAGGGGCGTGATTCCCAATTTGCCGGAAGAAGCGATTGTGGAAGTGGTTTGCGAGCTCGGAAAAGAAGGCCCGAAGCCGCTTCCGGTCGGAAAAATCGGAACTTATCATAAGGGCTTGATCGAACAGCAATATGCATATGAAAAGTTGACCTGCGATGCTTATTTTGAAGGGAGTTATTTAAAAGCTCTCCAGGCCCTGACTTTGAACCGCACCATCATTGACATGGAACTAGCAAAAAAAATCCTTGACGAACTGATTATCGCCAACAAGGATTATTGGCCGGTGCTAAAATGAAGCTGATAGTCAATGCCGACGACTTCGGGTATTCCGACGGAGTGAACCTTGGGATCATTGAAGCGCACAGGTCGGGCATCGTCACCTCCACCTCCGCGATGGTCACGATGCCGTCCATCGACCATGCCGTGGGAATCGCCCGTTTCCACCCCCGCTTAGCCATCGGCCTGCATTTGAACATCACCTGCGGGAAGCCCCTTGCTTCCGTTCCCAGTTTAACCAAGAAAGGCGGGCTTTTTTATAAACCGAAAGACAAACCCGACGAGTCCCTGTTTAAAAAAGAGGAAATCAAACAGGAATTTCAAGCGCAGTACAATGAATTCATCCGGAAATTTGGGAAGCCTCCATCACATTTGGATACGCACCTCTATGCGCACCAGGTTTACAGGACTGTGGGAGAAGCGATCCGGGAATTCGCGCTGGAAAAGAAGCTACCCGTCCGCGGGATGATCATAGACGGGTTTCCACCCATCCCCTTTCTTCCCTGGTTCAAGGTCGGAAAATTCGAGACGAAAGAAGCGCTTTTCAGGAGGTTTGAAGCCCGCATCAGGGATTTGGCTGCCTTGGAATATGCTGAGATGATGGTTCATCCGGCTTTTCTCGATGCTTTTTTGATGAAGAATTCTTCATACAACCGCGAACGCTTGATTGAACTGAAAGTCCTGACCAGCGCGAGGATCAAAAACTTGCTGGCCATCCATCGGATAGAATTAACAAATTACACGGAGGCAAGATATGTCGAGGATTGAACTCAACCACATTACGAAAATCTACGGCGAACCCAAAAGGAAAGGGCTGTTGCCGGAAGGGGTGCGGGCGGTAAATAACGTTTCGATGGTCATTCCCGAGCGGAGTTTCACGGTTTTGGTCGGGCCCTCGGGCTGCGGAAAGACGACTTTGCTCAGGATGATTGCCGGACTGGAAAGCATCACTTTGGGAACCATCAAGCTCGACGATGTCGACATCACCAACATCCCTCCAGGCGACCGCGGCATCGCCATGGTCTTTCAATCCTATGCCCTTTACCCGCACATGACGGTTTGGAAGAACATCGAATTCGGTTTGAAAAACGCACGCATGCCGAGTTATGAAATCAGCCGTCG
This sequence comes from Acholeplasmatales bacterium DTU067, assembly GCA_001512995.1. Taxonomy (GTDB): domain Bacteria; phylum Bacillota_I; class Bacilli_A; order ML615J-28; family CAG-698; genus DTU067. The sequence continues at coordinate 28,038 of LFRY01000082.1, read as the reverse complement.
GATCAAAGAAGTCCTGAAACTGGTGAATTTAGAGGAGTATGCCCACCGGCGCCCCGCCAATCTCTCCGGCGGGCAAAGGCAGCGCGTCGCCCTGGCGCGGGCCGTAGCAAAAAAACCGAAGGTATTTTTGATGGACGAACCCCTGTCCAATCTGGACGCGAAGCTGAGATCCTCGATGCGGACGGAACTGATTCAGATCCATGAGTCCTTGGAGTCAACCTTTGTCTATGTCACCCATGACCAGGTCGAAGCGATGACCATGGGCGACAACATCGTGGTGATGAATGAGGGCGTCGTCGAACAGGTCGGAACGCCGCTTGAGATTTACGACGAGCCGAATTGCGTTTTTGTTGCGCAATTCATCGGCGACCCCGGGATGAACGTCATTACACTTGAAAACGGAAAAAAAATTGGCTTCAGGCCAAGGAACATAAATTTTGTAAACGAAGAAAATGTCCCAAAAACGGACGATTGCATAATCCGCGGCAAAATACTGGCAATAGAAAACCATGGTTCGGAATTCTTATACTATGTGGACATCGGCATCGGAAAAATTTACATTAAGGATTCCGACCGCAGGATGAAGGCGATCGGCGAATCTGCGGAAATTATTTTGAAACGGAAAAACGCCTACGCTTTCGACGAGAAAGAAAAAAGAATCTACGGCGAAAGGGAGGTGGCTGAGGTTTATGAATCCTTTAGAGCATTTGGAAACCAGCTATAACCGCATCGTCCAAAAGCAAATCTTTGCTCAGTTGGACAGAATTGATGCAGCGAAGGATTTGTTTCTTTCCGAAAAATACAAGCATCGTCTGCACTTCAATGAGCAAACCAAGGATTTGGTGGCGGAACGCAACCTCCAAAAAGCGCTGTTGAAAGGGCGCCGCCGGGATTTTCGAGATGAAATGCGGAAACTCCGCCGCGAACATCGGAACCGGGTTTCCGAACTGAAAGAAAACAAGAATTTCATCCTCAAAGAGAGCAAGCAGCACGTCGCTTTGGTCATGGCAAAAATTGACGCCAACTACCGGAAAGCAAAAAAAGAATTTTTGGCGGCAATTAAAAAGGGCCACCCGGAAGCGAAAAGCAAACTCCGTGAATTCGAAACGAAATTTCAGAAATACCGGGCGGCGGAGCTCGAAAGGAGACTCAGGGAACAGGAGGAGGCGCGCCTCAGAATTCTTGCTGATTACCGGAACAGATTGATTGAACTCAACGGTGATTATGAAAAAGAAAAAAATACCCTCTTGAATGAACACCGCCAGACTCCAAAAAAGGAATTCAAGAAAGAAAAACTTGCTCTGATAGCCGGCCTCAACGCCCGGATTGAAGCCGAGCGGAAGCTGATGCGGGAAAAGCAAGCGCGGGATGCGGACAAGGTCAGAAAACTTTATTTGGATTATCTTAATGTAAAAAAGGACGCGCAAGCAAAAATCAAGGAAATCAGGCTGGAAGCGCGGGAAACAGTGAGGCGGATGTCTCCCGAGGAAAGAAATCTCTACAAACAACTGCAAAAATATATCAGAGAGGATTTTCGCCTGCGGAAGCTCAAGCGCATGGACAGTTTGGAAGCAAAAATCTTCAAGAGAATCAATCCCGCTTACATCTATGTTGCCCCGGCATTTCTGGGGGCGGTGCTCTTCACTTTGCTGCCCTTCATCTTCATGATTGTGGGCTCCTTCTTCAGGATTGATTTTGCAAACATGCGTAGATCGCGCTTCGTGGGTCTTTCCAATTTCATAAACATCTTCACGAAGGACACCGAGTTCCAGAAAGCCCTGGGAAACACGGCTATCTATGCTTTGATTACGATCGTGCTCCTGACTGTTGTCACGGTCGGAATGGCGGCCTGGTTGGCGAAGAACACGAGAATCCACAATCTTACGCAGACGATGGTCTTCACGCCCCACATCGCTTCCTTGGTTTCGATTTCCATCCTCTGGATCGCGATGCTCAATCCGACGGGAATCATCAACCAATTCCTCGCCCTCTTCGGAATCAAGGGTCCCGCCTGGCTCTTGCAGGAAAACACATCCCTCTTTTCGGTATCCCTGGTCACGGTTTGGAAGGACATAGGTTATTATGTGCTGATAATTATTTCGGGCCTCCAGGGCATTCCTGCCTATGTGTACGAAGCTGCCCTTTTGGACAAAGCCGGCAAAACCACGACTTTCTTCAAAATCACCCTGCCGCTCCTGGCGCCGACGATGTCCTTTGTCTTTCTGACCAAGTTCATCAATTCCTTCAAAGTTTTTGCTCCGATTGAGATTATGACCAACGGGGGCCCGATGGGGTCTTCAATGGTCCTGAGCTACTGGATTTACAAGGTCGGAAGGATTGGTTTCAATTACGGAACCGCCATGGCCGGAGCAATCATCCTGACTTTAATGATTGCGGTTTGCACGTTGTTGAAGAACTTGTATTTTGATAGAGTTGTGGAAAAAGCCATTAATTATTAGAAAGGGGCGGGCAATATGGATTTCAAAAAAATATTTGATGTTGAAAGGGAAGAGGCTTTTTCCTATTCTCCCGTAATCAGTGAGCTCACGCCCAAACAGGAACGAAGAATCAGAATCGTCAAGAGAGTCAAATACATTCTCAAAATCATCAATTATCTGGCAATGATTGCCGTGGGTTTGACCTTCGTCTATCCCTTTGTCTGGATGTTTTTGATGTCGGTCAGGAGCTATGAGGAAGCCGTTCTCTTCTCGCCCGGCCTTTGGGTGAACGAATGGCATTGGGAAAATTACATCCAGGCTTGGAACAGGGCCCGCTTCAGTACTTATCTCGGCAATTCCGTGACCTACGCGGCATTGGTATTGGGACTGCAATATTTCTTCATAGTCCCCGCGGCCTACGCATTTGCCAGAATGAAGTTCAAAGGCAATAAATTCCTCTTCTACCTCAAGCAACTGGGGATGATGCTTCCCGGCGAAGCGACTCTCATACCGGTTTATTTCTTTTATTCCAAAATGGGACTGGTCGATACCTGGACGGGTTTGGTTCTGCCTTCCCTTTTCTCAATGTTCGGGATTTACCTGTTTATGAACAATTTCAAAACCATCCCCAAGGAAATCATCGAATCCGCGGTTCTCGACAAAGCCAAAAACCGGACGATCATGCTTAAAATCATGGTACCTATGATCTTCCCGATTTTCATCACCCATTTCTTGCTGACTTTCATCTCCAATTGGAATTCCTACTATTGGGTTCTCGTCATGACCAACAGCGAGAAACTGAAAACCCTGCCGGTGGCGGTCAGGGGTTTGCTCAAAGCGGAAGGCGTCCTTCCCCCCTGGCATTTGGTCATGGCCGGAAACGTGATGCAGCTTGCGCCGATTCTTCTGATGTATATTTTCGGTAACCAACAGATGAAGCGGGCGATGATCGGCGGCAGGAAGATCGAATTCGCCGGAAGCAAAAAAGGCTCCCTGCTCAAACGCGGGTTCAGAGCAATTATAAAGAAATTAAACAAATCAGACGTAAATTACGCCATCAAGGAAAGGTGAAAAAGATGAAAAGATATTTTCTTCTCCTCTGCGCATTTTTTACCGTTTTGGTTATGCTCGCGGGCTGCGAAGACATTGAAGAGATTACTGACAACGGCGAAATTTTTGTTGATAAGGAATGGGAAATCTATCCCCGTGAGCATCTGCTCACGAAACCTGTGGAAATCGAATTCTGGTCGGCCAACTCCGCAGTCGACCTCCACGGCGTCGTCCAGGCGGATTTGGTGGACCGCTTCAACGCCTACCAAAAGGAGACCTATCCCGATTCCTACATCAAGGTGAACATCTCCTTCCAGGGGGGCTACATCACCCAAAACACCAAGCTTCAAGCTGCCCTGATCGGCAAAACCAATCCGGAAATAGCCATGGTCGGCGTTTCCTCCCTTGCCCTCTACCTGGACAACACCGTCGACATGCGGGAAATCTTCACTTATGATGAGATCCGCGACTTCTACGAAGGTTTTCTCCAGTTTGCCATGTACAGGCATAAATTCATCGGCTATCCTTTCTATGCCTCTACGAATATCTTTATGGTCAATCGCACCCTGGCTGAATCCACGGGCATGCACGTGCCGACGGTCGATGAAATCATCGCCGATCCTGAGAATTCCATCTGGACCTGGGATTACATGAAAGAACTCACCAAGAAAATCAGCGAACAGGCGGAAGATGAGGATGTCTACGGTTTGGCTGCAAACGGTCCGGCGCTCTACGAGTCCTTTTACACGCAGGGCCTTCCGATTTACAATGAAACGGCAACCGAAGTCCTCTTCAATAACGAAGCCGGAGTCAAAGCTTTGAATTATTGGCGCAGTTTGGTGGTTGAGGGGAACATGCTGAATCCCGTGCTCGACCCCAATCACGGAACAAAGATTCAGGGGAAGTTTGTTGAAGGGAAAGTGGGGTTGCTTTGGAACACCTCATCCATAATCAAAAGCCTGTACGAAAACATCCATGAAAGCAGAGTGGAACAGGGGGAGGAGCCCCTTTTCGAAATCGACGTCCTTCCCTTCCCGAAAGACAGCAATTTCTACTCCAATCAAAGCGGGGGCGCTCTGATCGTCTTTAACAACAAATCGGAAAGCAAAATCCAAGCGGCGATCGAATTCCTGCGCTGGTTGCAAGCCCCCGAACAGACTGCCTATTTTTCAATCAACACCGGCTATCTTCCCAGCACAAGAGCCGCAACCGAAACCCAGCTTTGGAAGGATTATTCCGAAATCAACCCCTTGCTGGACCGTGTCATTTCGCTGATGGTATTTGCTCCCCAGGGCGATCTGAAAATCCCCGTGGGACGCGCGAAAGCTCTGGCGGACGATGATTTTTCGAAATACGTGAAGGGCATATATTACGACGACTGCACAAGGGATATCGAAGCCGTACTTGATGAATGCGCCGACCGCGTCCAATACATTCTCGACACCAACGGGTGGTAAAAAGTGAGAATGACAAAAAAAGTCGACAAAGTCACCTTCAGCATCGTCGGCGCCGGAAGCCGCGCGGGGGGCTACCTCCGGGCGCTGGAAGAAAACTATCCGGATGGATTTGAGGTCGTGGCGGTCGCGGAACCAAGAAAAGAACAGCAGGAACTTTACAAGAAGAAGTACGGCATTCCCGATGACATGATTTTTGACAGCCACGAAGAATTCAGCAAACTCCCCCGGCTCTCCGACGTTGTCATCATCGCTACTCTCGACAACATGCACTATCTGCCGGCAATTTCCGCGCTTGAAAAAGGCTATGATCTGATTCTGGAAAAACCGATTGCCGTTTCGCTTGAGGAAGTGTTGGAAATCGGGCGCCTGGGAGATAAGCATCCCAATCAATTGGTCGCGGTCTGCCATGTGCTCCGCCATTCGCCCTTCTTCCGAAAAATCAAAGAAATTATTTCTGAAAAAAAGCTGGGCAATGTCATTGACATCCAGCACAACGAAAACATCGGCTATTACCATTTCGCCCATTCCTATGTGCGGGGAAATTGGCGGAATACGGAAATCGCAGCTCCCCTGGCGGTCGCCAAAAGTTGCCATGATTTTGATATTCTCCTTTATTTGCTGGGGGATAAGCATTGCCTTAAACTAGCTTCCATGGGCAGCCTGAACTTTTTCACCCGCAATAATTACGACGAAGAACGGATGGCTCCGCGCTGCGTGGATTGCTCAATCGAAAGCTCCTGCCCTTATTCGGCGCTGAAAATTTATTCGAGCGGAAAAATCAGAAGCGTCGTTTTTGACGACTCTTCCGCGGAAGCCCTAAAGAAGGATCTGGAAACCAGCCTTTACGGACGCTGCGTCTTCAATTGCGACAACAACGTGCCCGACCATCAGGTCACAATCCTCGAGTTTGAAGGCGGAGTGCACGCCACCTTCAATATCAGCGCCTTCACCGATAAAATCCACCGTTCTTTGAAGGTGATGTGCGAATACGGGGAAATCCGCGCCATCGAGACGAAAAAAGAAATCGAAATCACTTATTTCGGCAGCTCCGAAAAAGAAGTCATTAGAACCGAAACGCTGGCAGGGGGGCACGGTGGCGCCGACACGGCGTTCATGAAAAACTTCATGGAAACCTACCTCCACGGCAAATCCTTCGCTTCCACATTGCCGATGTCCATCGAAAGCCATGCGATGGCTTTTGCTGCGGAAGAATCCCGCCTCAGGGGAGGCGAAATGATTGAACTCAAGAGATTTCTCAACGAAAGGAGCGAACAATGAAAAAGCTACTCCTCATGCTCTTATTGATTCTGCTGCTCGCGGGATGCAACAATGTCGATACCCCGAATAACGGAGGTAACGAGAACGGTGATGAGAACAATAACGGCGAAAACGGCAACGGGGAACCGGAAGAGAAAATCTATGATCTCGAAATCCAACTGCCTTCGACGGAACTCTTGGAGGATGCGGATGCGCTGGCGGTTGTTGAGGATGCTCCGGAACTCCTTATTTTGGAAGTTGTGCTTGACACCTATCATTACTACCATTACGAAACCATGTCCGCGTACGAATACCTCAAAGTCTTTAACAACACCCTCTCCGACTATAACCTGAAAGGGCACCGCGTCGTCCTCTGCAACACCACGCAGGGGCAAAATGCGGAAAACCCGGACGTGAAGGTCGGGAACGAAGCTCTGTGCACCGGCTTTCTCTTCATGGGACTGATTGACGAGGATTTCATCATCCCGAGCCTTTCAACAGCTCTGATTTGGCTGAAGCCCTATTTTTGGACTGCCGGCTGCGGTTCCAATGCTTACAACAAACCTTTCAGCGCGGTCCTGATCCATAAAGACACGGATAAAAAAGGTGCTTTCTCACAAACAGTGGACGATTTCCGCGCCTTTTGGCATCTCGATTCAGACATCCCGGTTTATGAGCTCACGAACATGGGCTTGGTCGGCAGAAGAACCGAAGGAGGAACCGAAGAGCTCTTTCCGATTTACACTCCCGCCTCGGGAACGATGTACACGCATTTGAACAGCAGCCTCCTCAGATCCCTGGAAATCCAAAAATTCAATGACCAGGGCGGCAGCGCGGAAATCAGCCTTTTGAATAAATACTCCGAACTGCCTGCGGAAAAACAGGAAAACCCCGATCCCGTTTACGGAAAGAAATGCTTCAATGTCATGGAAATCAGGGACGGCGGGGAAGTCGTGGATGCCTATTATTATGAGAACTGTTGGAAGTACTTTGATCCGATCGTCCGTATCAATTTCTGCGGTCGCGTCAATCCCGCGGGAATGGCGCCCGGTCAGACATATGTTGACTTCGGAGCGACTTCCAATCCCGGCGTGCTCGGTTGGGACAACACCGTGGGCTTGCAGTTCCGCCCGCCCCGGATCGGCGAAAGGATCATGCAATGGCAGCTACCCCTCCGCGAATATTCCAAATATGAAGAGTACATGAAAAGGGATCAGTTCGAATTGATGCGTTTTTCAACTGAGGACGTGATTGAGTATAGGTTTGTAAAAAAGACGATAAAACTGAAGACGGATCCCGCGCTCGGATTGAAACTCATCAATTGGAGGGCTGACGAGGTGGAAAGCGAGGGCCGTTTGAGCTCCGCAGCCCCGGACAAAATAAAGAAGATCAACCTCACAAGGCCGTGATTGCACCATGAAAAAGAAACTGTTGGCAATCGCGCTTTGCGTAATCATCATCATCGGCGCGGGCCTTTGGCTGATTCTCAAACCCGCGCGCGTTCAAGCCCTATACGGGAATGGGCAAATGGGAATCATCGTCAGGGAAACCGAAGAAATCACCGTCAACGGCAAAACGGTTCCTGTTTATCGGACCACTTCGGAACAGGTTAAAATCCTCTTTGAGAGCAGAAACCTGGACAACAATTATGAAAACCAAATCATCATTAACGGCTACGCGGTTCTTCCCCTAAAGGCGGGAAGATACAGCCATAAAAACTTTATCTCCAACGAGATTGCGCTCATCGGGCCGAACATTGTTTCCGGAAAACTGGAAATCACCTTCAAGGCAGGAAGATACCTGTCCGAAAACCTCAATACCTTCAGCATCAGAAATGTCAGGATCCAAGTTGCGGGCAAAGAATTCTGGTCAGAGGAGTATCCGGAAGCGGAGTATTTCAACGAACCGATCAATCTCGGGGAAAACGGCATGAATCAGGACCTGCGTTCGAATTTTCGGGAAAGCGTGAGTTTCACCTTTCATGTGGATGAGAAACTGCTCAAAAAATACGGCGCAGTTCTGGAAGATTTTGAAGGGGAAGAATTGGAGATAGTTTCCGGAAACAGGATTCATAAAATCAAAAACGAAGCCCACATCGGCATTGACTGCAACATCAATGACGGCGAGGTGATTTCCGAAACCAAAAAGCTTCAAGTCACGGCGGATGCGGAATGGTTCGAAGTGAAAATGGACGGAATCCCCATCCCCCCGAACCTGACTTTTTCCAGGCATGCCTGGTCCGAAGGAACGCATGATTTGGAAATCAGAGCCAGAAACGAACACGGGTTTGAAAAAACAAAAACCTTGAGTTTCTCGCTCACGGGCAAGCCGGAAGTTTCAGGGAAGCTAAGTTACAGGGTTTATAAAACGGGAGTCGCGGCTTCCCCATCCGCCACGCTTGAAGATCTGGGCGCGGAACTTTCCGACATCTCGGCTTTTCTGGAAACGGACGGAAACTATGACAGGACGCCTTTTTCTGAAGCTCCAGTGATAAGTTTTGTTGTTGAAAGGGGCAAAAAAACAGCCCTGGTTTGGAAGGGAAAGGCCAATGAAGGTCGGACGGCCTTCATGCAGCTTTATAATTTTGAAGAAAACCTCTGGGAGACCGTCTCCACGGCCAGGGCGTCCGGAGAAACGCTCACCTTGGCTTATGATTATTTGGGGGAAGAAAAATATCTTTTTGAAGATGCAGTTTATGTCCGCATCTCTTCCGCCTTTACCGATTTTTCCGGAATCTCCTTCAGCGATCGGCTGATCCATGGCACGGACTTCCAATACATCACGCAAATGCTCAGCCTTTCCGAGAAAGATTCTGCTGTTTGGAAGAAAGCCAAGGCGGCTTTTGATGCCATGGTTCAATATTTGCTTTGGGAACATGAAACTGAAAAACTCCGTTATTTCCTCATGACCGGTGATTTCGTGCAGCAACAGCGGGGTGTGACCCTTTCCGAATGGGAAAATGTCAGAACGCATTTCCTCGATCCCTTGCTTGCTTCGGGGCTTCCGCTGGGCGTCTCCAGCGGGAACCACGATGTGGGGGCCATCTCTTCCTACCATCCGAAAGGGGTTAATGCTCTCGATTCCGAATTGGTTTACGATTATTTTTGGGATTATCTGGGGGAGGACGTTTTTAAGGATTTTCCCCATTACGGCGAATCCTTCCAGAACAACCGGAGCCACTATGACCTGTTAACAGTCGACGGGCATCCGTTCCTGATTCTTTATCTGGGCTGGGGGTCTTCGTTCCCCTACGTCCATGTTTCCTCGCAGGACATCGCTTGGGCAAAAGCGGTCCTTGATGCGCATCCTGATTGCACGGTGATTTTGGCTACCCATGAATACCTGCGGGCAAACGGAACGCGGACACCCACGGGCGAAAAGGTCTTCTCGGAACTTGTCAAGGAGTATGGGAATGTAAAATTTGTTTTCAGCGGCCATCTCAACGGTTCCGCAAAACTCATTGACTACTTGGACGACGACGGGGACGGCATTGCCGACCGCCGGGTTCTGCAGCTCCTCACAAATTTCCAGGAGGAAGAAGATCTCTACGGAGCGACATTTTTCAGGACGATTGATTTTGATTTTCGAAACAATCTGCTCCTTTTCGGATTATATTCACCATACTACCGGGATTCTGATTTGTTTTTGAGCGAAGACAGCGACCATTACCGTGAGACCCTGGAATTCCATTATGCCTTCGATTTGCAGGGAAGAGGGTACGGAATATTGACTGATTACTTCGGATAGGTGATTCCATGGAAGAAAAAGAAATTAGGGATATCGTCGGCAATGTCATTGATTTCACGGAAGACCTGATTGAAAGGGTGAGCTTTGAGACGGCAAGCCCGTTGCGCCGCTTCCTGGCTTATCTGGTCGATTTGCTGTTCGTCGTTGTCATCTGGTATCTGGCGACGCGGCATCTGTTTAAGGAAATTGAACTTTTTGTGGAGAGCATCGGCCTGAACGAATCCGATTTCACGGATCTGGAATTGTTTCTGCAGTTCCGCGATTTGCTCTGGCAACTCTACCTGAAGATTTTTCTTTACTGGATTTTCATCAAGACAGCTTATTTTTCCCTCGCTCCGGCCCTGATCGGGAGGGGGCAGACCGTCGGCAAAATGTTCGCCGGCATCGGAGCGGTCAACCGCTCCAATTTGGAGGAAATCTCAGCTTCCCGCCTGATCTTCAGGGAATTTGTCGGCAAGGGCTTATTGGAAACGATGCTGATCCTGCCCCACATAGTGTCCATGTTTTTGGTTTTGTTCCGCAAGGATTCCCGTTCCCTCCATGATTTGTTGGCAGGGACCGTGGTCATCAAATTCGACTTACACAATGATCAATAATATTTAAAGGGAGGTTGAAAATTTTGAAAAGATTCTTTGCAGCACTGTTGTGTGTACTTTTTGTCTTCGCAATGGTGGGCTGCCAGGATGGCCCGGAATGCGAAGAATGTCCGGAATGCGAAGAATGTCAGGAATGTGAAGAATGTCCGGAATGTGAAGAATGCCAGGTTTGCGAGCCCGAGGATCTGACTCCGTCACCCACGGTTACGCCCGTTGTCTATCATTGGGTTCCTGGGGCAATCCAAGGGAATGTGACGGCAGAAGTCGATCTGAAAGGCGCGGAAAATTTAATGGTTCTGTTTGCGGGCAAGGTTTTGGAAGAATACCTTGATTATGAGTTTGAAGACGGCGAATTAACCATTTTCGGCGATGTTTTGCATGAACTAGACCTTGAACTCGGAGAGCATGAGGTAACCATCGTCACCGAAAACGGAACCACCGCCTTTGACATCGAAGTTGTTCTGACGGCGGAAGAAGCGACATCGATTCCCACGAAGACAATCACCGACATCGACTTCTCGAAAATCGCCACCCAACAGCCCACCGATGTCATCGAGGGAGCTCCGGATCTCTTAATCACCGAGATCGGAGTGGAAATGTATGAGTACAGCTATGTCGAAATCTTTAACAACACCACCGAAGAATACAATCTGAAAAACCACAGGATTGTCTTTGCGAACCTGAAAAATCAGGAAGCGACTCTGCTGTCGGAGTTCGGGTTGTTCGAAGAGCCCATCGGCATGGCAAGCGGCGTCTACATCTATCAGGACTACAAGATCCCGGCGCTCAGTTCCGCTGTTCTTTGGATCGTGGCTTCCTACCCCTGGGAGCAGGTCAACGGAGAACTCCTTATCGGTTCGAGCGGCAGGATCATGCAGGAAGTTTCGGGAGCCGCAGCCCATCTCTTCGGCGACGGCGAAGAAAACTTAAGCATCGATAAATTCCGCGCCGTCTACGGGCTCGGCGAAGATGTCCTTGTATTCCCGGTTCGCCCGCAGCCCTGTCTGATGAACGGAACCTCCTCGGGGGATGACGAAGGCTTCGGAGCGGCGCCGGTCAAGGGCGAGTCCAACCGTTTCGCTTCCTTCAATTCAAGCGTCGACGACCGCGGCCTGCAGATCCAAAAATTCGATTTGGAGAAACAAATCCTCGTCGAAAACGTACCGGGCTTTGAAACGGCTGCCTATTACAAATACGATGTGGGAGTTCTCAATCCTGAAGAAGAGATCTATGCGGATGGAACCCTTGACCGCTCCAAGATCCAGGTGAAGGGCGGCAGGGAAAGCATCAACGCCTTCTATGCAAGGATCGCTTATTATGACGCGGAGGACAATCTCCTCGGCTATGCAAACAAGAGCGCGGCCCTCGATGTCTACAATGCCAACACAGTCGCATATTTGCAGATGTACAGAGACATCGTGACGCCCGTTTCCACTGCCCTGCTCTACGGCAAACTCGTCGAAGCAGAAGAAAGCATGAAATACGAGAAATGGGGAGAATACCGCGGCCTGCAATACACGCTTCCGGAAGCGGATTCGCACCTGATGCGCTTCATTCCTTTGGCCGGAACAAGAGCGGATTATGAAGCCTATTTCTCCAATGATGGTGTCACCGATCCAGTCATAGCCGCGCTGAACACCTTCAAACTCTCCGGCGTCGGACCGGAATATCCGGAAATTAACGACAGCGCGGAAATCCTTGTTTTCGAATCGGAAGCCTATCCCACCACCTACCTGAGGAACGGATACAACACCATCGGCAGGGGCATCGCCGCGAACTTCACGGTTCCGGTGTAATCAAGAATATCCCTTATTTGCAGTAGGAGAAGGCGAGGGGGCCAACGGCCCCTTCGCTGTTTGGTATCAACCACCCGTGGAAAGGAGGCCTCATGCGTAAATATTTGATCTGTTTACTTTCCTTTTTCCTGCTTTTGGTCGGCTGTACGGTTCCCGAAAAACCGAAAGAGCCAATCGACGATCCTGGGGAAAACGGAACCGAGGATCCGGAAGATCCCATTGACGACCCGTCAGTTCCCGGAGAGCCAGGGGATTCCGACAATTATGTCGTCTACATCAATCTGGACGGGTTTGCGAAATACTATTATGACGAAGCGGTGAAAAGGGGCGGCGTGCAGACTTTGCGGAAACTAATTCAGGAAGGCGTGATGTTTGAAAACTTGTATAATTTGCCGCCGTCGATCACCAATCCCAATCAGGCAATGATCATTTCCGGCGCGACCTCCGGAAAAACCCAAAATGTTTACCGTTATTACGACCGTCTCAACAACATCGTCGTCCAGCAGGGCAGGGAAAACAAAGCGGAAACCTTGTATGACAAAGCAGTCGAATTGGGGATACCTTCGGTCTCCGTGCGGCATTTCCCCGCCGAATCCGTTTTTTCTCCGACCGATCCCACCCGTCTCTATGTGACAGAACCGAGCGGGACGGAAGCGGATGCGGCCGCGAGATTTGATCAGGCGATAAAACTGGTCAGGGGCAATTCCTTCCAAAACGGAACAAGTCCGATGCGGCTTGAAGAAGTTCCGCGTTTCTTAACCATCTATTGCGATGATTTGGATGCGTTGGGGCATAATGAAAAAGACGCGTACGGATATAAAAAAGCAAGCACCGAAAACGGAAGGTTAAATAATGTCCTGGCTGCCTTGGAAACCATCGATCAAAAACTGGCGGAGCTGATCCAGGCATACAAGGATCGTGGCATTTATGAGAAAACAACTTTTTTCCTGACCACCGACCACGGGATGACTCCCTTCGGCGCTCCAAGTATTTTGGAATCCCTCTTCAGTAAATACAGCCATTCGAAATGGCCGGCTCTTCGCGACAAACTGAAAAGCATCAACAAGGATTATGTTTTCGAATACCTTGGTCCGGGAGAAAAACCATCCCCTTCAACAACCATCGTCGGCGTCGGCGTCGGATTGCAGATGCAACTTACCTTTCTTGACAGTTCGGTGACGGAAAATGAATTGGAAAGCATCAAGCGGGAATTGCTTAAGGAAGAGTATGTCCAGGCCGTGCTGACCAAGAAGGAATTGCTTCAGCAGGGATATTGGCGGGGCGCGAATGTGGATTTGCTGGTGATTCCGAGCGAAAGATATCATTTCCACGGCAGGGAAAACCCCTCTGGAAACTATGCCGTGCGCGGACAGCACGATACGATACTTGACAGCTCCAGGCATATTTACGGAATCGTTTGGGGTTACAGGGTCAAAAAAATCGGCCTTGAGGAGAAGGAATATCTCGTCCCGCAATTCGGCGTGGCGATGGCGGAAATGCTGGGCTTCACTTTAAAGGATGCAAATGTCGGGCGGATGGACATTTTTGATTAAGGATATCTTCAGGATATCCTTTTAATATTGTGGGCGAGTTGACAGTTCATAAAAATTTTGTAAAATAGGGTTATATTTAAAACTAGAAAGGATAGGATACCATGCCGTTTTTCATCATCTTTTTGATTGCCCATTTCCTCGGCGACTTTGCTTTTCAACCCCGTTCCTTCGAAAAAAAAGAAGCAGGAGCACAATAGATTTCTTTTTTATAGTGACCTGATTTACGCCTCCACTATGATGCTTGCAACTCTCCTCATCGGAGACATAATAATCATTATCATTTTCCCGATTCTTTTCTTTGTCAGCCACGGTTTGATCAATATGGGAAGACGCACTCTTGAAAAGAAATTTCCATCCGGAAAGGTACGTTTCGTAGGTTTTGTCATTGGCCAAGCGCTCCATGTTTTGCCCGTCTTCATGCTGACCGAAAGCATCAGCCCTTCGGATTCCAGCCGACTGGGAGAAATTCTCTATGAAGCGCTTGCCGGTGCGCTTGCGCCCCTGAGCGTCGATAATTTCCTGAGAATTCTGCTTGCCTATGTGGTCGTCCTGTCGCCCGCATCCGTTTTCATCAAGCATTTCTTTGTTATGTTCTCGGAAAAAAGCGCCGAGGAAGAAGACACTGCAGTTCTCATCGGTAAACTGGAAAGGCTTCTGATCCTCACTCTGGGGATCATGGGTTTGTACACCGCGATCGCCTTAGTTTTCATCGCCAAAACAATCGCACTTTTCAAACAACTAGCTGAACGAAGGGTTGCGGAAAGGTATCTGGTCGGTACGCTTCTCAGTTTTCTGATAGCGATTCTTTCCCTCGTTTTTGTAAACTACGCTTCGATATTTGCGTTATTCAATGAATTCATGTAAAGCAAGCCCGGCTTGCTTTTTTATTTGGAACATATGTAGAGTTTTATGATTATTAACAAAATTTTATCTATTGAGAACTGTCCCCAATAACAAATAATGATTATAAAAAGAATTTACGAAAATTACGAAAACGTTTTACTTTCCTATTGACAAGGAAAATCCCTAGTGATATTATAATGGTGTGCACGAGCACGATTAGCTTGCGGGGCATCATTCTTGCCTGGCTTAATTTCATATCGCCATCCGTGCACGAGCACGATAATAGAACGGAGAGTATGGTATGAAGATTGATGACTTGCGGAAAATCGGAAAAATTGAGTACAGGGGCAGCAAAAACAAGGAGAAGTTCAGTTTCAAACACTACAATCCGGAAGAAGTGATTTTCGGAAAGAAGATGAAAGACCATCTGAAATTCGCCATGAGTTATTGGCACACGCTTTGCGCGGAAGGGACGGACATGTTCGGGAATGCGACCGCGGATAAAAGCTTTCAAAAATCCGATCCTTTGGAAACATACAAAGCAAAGGCCGATTTCGGATTTGAACTCATGGACATCCTGGGGATTGATTACTATTGCTTCCATGACGTTGACATCGCTCCCCCGGGGAAGGATCTGGAAGAGACTTTCGCGCTCTTCGATCAGATGATTGATTACCTCGAGGGATTGCAAGCGAAGCACGGTAAGAAGCTGCTCTGGGCAACGGCGAACAATTTCGCTGACAAGAAATTCATGAACGGTGCCGCGACCTCCCCCAATGCCGACGTCTATGCCATCGCCGCGGCCAAGGTGAAGAAGACGATTGATGCGACAATCCGGCTCCGCGGCACGGGCTTTGTTTTCTGGGGAGGAAGAGAAGGGTATGAAACTCTGCTCAACACCGACATGAAGAAAGAACTGGACAATTTCGCTTATTTTTTGAAATTGTCCAGGGATTACGGACGCAAGCAGGGCTTCAAAGGCGATTTCCTGATCGAACCGAAGCCCATGGAACCCACCAAACATCAATATGATTTTGACACGGCGACGGCAATCGGGTTCTTGAGAAAGCATAATCTGCATGAGGATTTCAAGATAAATGTTGAGGCGAATCATGCGACGCTTGCCGGGCATACATTCCAGCACGAACTGAGAACGGCCGCGATCGAAGGCATGTTTGGTTCAATCGACGCCAACGAAGGTGATCCCCAGCTCGGTTGGGACACCGACCATTTTCCGAAAAATGTTTATTGCGCGACGCTTGCGATGTATGAAATCCTGAAAGCCGGCGGTTTCAAAAACGGGGGCATCAATTTCGATGCAAAGACGAGGAGGCCCTCGAACACGGTTGAGGATCTTGTGCTTGCCTACATCATGGGCATGGACACCTATGCGCTCGGATTGAGAAAAGCCATCGCCCTCATTGAGGACGGAAGGCTCGATGAATTTGTACAAAAAAGATATGATTCTTACAACCGGGGCATCGGCAAAAATATCGCCAACCAGGAAGTGACCTTGGAAGAACTATATGAATACGCGCTGAAAGCAGGCGAACCAGAGGTAGAAAGCGGCCGCCAAGAATATTTGGAAAGCATCATCAATCAGATTCTGTTTTCATAAAATTAAGTAAAGGAAGCAGCTTATGTATATTGGCATTGATTTGGGCACGACGGGCGTCAAAGTGCTGTTGGTAGACGGAAGGGGGAATTTGCTTAATTCCGTAACCGAAACCTATGAGCTCCTGACGCCGCGCCCGCTTTGGACCGAACAAAACCCGGGCGACTGGTACGAAAGCGCACTCAGAGCCATAAGAAAATGCATTGCCGGCCATGAAACGGAAATCAAAGCCCTCAGTTTTTCCGGCCAGATGCACGGCCTGGTCATCCTCGATGAAGCGGACCGGATCATCAGACCGGCGCTCCTGTGGAACGACCAGCGGACGATTTCGGAAACCGACTCTCTGAACAGGGAAATCGGCATCGAAAACCTGCTCGAGGAGACGGGCAATATCGCCCTCACGGGTTTCACCGCACCGAAAATTCTCTGGGTAAAGAACAATGAACCCGAAAATTACCGAAAAATCAGGAAGATCATGCTTCCAAAGGATTATCTGGCATACCGTTTCACCGGGAATTTCGTGAGCGATGTCTCCGACATCTCTGGCTCCCTGCTCTTTGACGTGAAAAACAAAACCTACAGCCGGAAGATGCTGGATTTTCTGGGAATTGATTCCGGGATGCTTCCCAAGGTTTTGGAAAGCAAAGAAGTAGCGGGCATGCTTACGGAAAAAGTCCGCGGTAAACTGGGCATCCCACAACCTGTGAAAGTCATTGTCGGAGGCGGGGACCAGGCGATCGGCGCCGTCGGCACGGGAACGGTGAGTGGGGGTGACATAAACATTTCCCTCGGGACCAGCGGTGTCGTTTTCGTCGCGACCGACGCGTACGCCGCGGACAGAAAGAGTTTCCTCCATTCCTTCGCCCATGCGAACGGGAAATACCATCTGATGGGCGTGACGCTCGCCGCCGCGGGTTCGCTCAAATGGTGGAAGGAGAGTTTCCGTCCCGAGAAAAGTTATGATGAGATCTTTTCCGATCTCATAAAAACAGAAAGTGACGACACGCTTTATTATCTCCCCTACATATTCGGGGAAAGGTCACCGGTCAACAATCCGCTGGCGAAAGGGACCTTCAGCGGTTTCTGCGCAACCCATGGGCCCGAGCATTTCAGCCGGGCGGTTGTGGAAGGGGTCACTTTTTCGCTCCGCCACTGCTATGAGGCAATTAAAAACCTCAACATTGAATCCAAACAGATCAGGATCACGGGCGGGGGAGCGAAGAACGACCATTGGTGCCAGATGGTTGCTGACGTCTTCAACATTGCCGTCCAGAGGCCGGCGATAACGGAAGGGTCTTCCTTCGGCGCCGCGATAATGGCGATGGTTGGGGACGGGCTCTTCCCCGATGTCCAGGAAGCCTGTGCCGACTTGGTGCGGGTGGAAAAGGAATTCCTGCCCATCGCGGAAAATGTCCGAATATATGAAAAAAAATACCGGAACTATCTCAGATTATATAAAAACATAGAACCGTTCTTTGAAATGATTAGAGAATAGATAAGGAAGATGAACATGTCAATTACAATCAAGAAAATTGCAGAACTGGCCAATGTTTCCAGGGGAACCGTGGACCGCGTGCTCCACAACCGCGGGGGCGTGAGCGATGAAAACAGAAGAAAAATCGAAGCGATCATCAAAAAATATAATTATCAATCCAACCGCTACGCCCAGGGTCTGGTCAATTCCAAGAAGACTTACCGCGTCGGCGTCGTCATCAACAACATCGGGAACGAATTTTTTGATTATGTGTTAGAGGGTTTGGTATATGAAACCCAAAAGCATAGCAACATTCATTTGATTATCAGGAATTTCAAGGGCTACGACGAAGAAAAGCAGATTGAGGCAATTGAAAGCATCATGAAGGAAAAAATCCACGCCCTGATCATCAACCCCTTCAACACAGAAAGGATCATCGAAACCTTAAGCAAAATTAAAATCCCGATCGTGACGATGAACAATGACATTGACATCGAGAAACTTGCATTCGTCGGCTGCGATTATTTCAACAGCGGACAGCTTTCCGGCGACATCGCCAACATCGCCCTTCCGGAGGGCGGGAATGTCGCTATCATCGTCGGCTCCTATAAAATCAGGGGCCATGTCGAGCGCATCGAGGGTTTCAAACGGACTTTCAGAAGCCGGGGGAAACTGGTGAAAACATTCGAGAACCAGGACGATGAGGAAGTCAGCTATCAGCTCACCAAGGAAATCATCAAAAGCAATGAATTCGATTTGATCTACTACGCGGCTGCCGGTATTTCCGGCGGACTAAAAGCAATCGAAGAGATGAAATCGGACATCAAAGTCATCACGGTCGACGAAACGCAAGCAGTGCGGAAGGGGCTTGCGGAAGGGAAGATTCTGGCGACTATCACGCAGCAGCCCTACAAACAGGGGAGCAGATCGCTTCAGATCGTGCGCGATTTCCTCCTTTACAACAGCAGGCCCGCGGAAATTCTCAACATCACCACTAACAGGGTTCATGTGCGCCACCTCCAGTTCCCTGTCGAAACGAAGGCTTAATCCCCCAAAACGCAAACAAAAATATCTTAAGAAAATGTGTGCACGTGCACGATTTCTTAATATATTTTTTTGGGTATTTGGAAAGCGTTTTACGCTTTTGAAAATAGACAAAAGGAGGGACATATGAGAAAATGAAGGGCACATGGTGACGATCTTTGTCTCCGATTCAGTTTGGGGGCCCTTCGCTCCCTATGAGAAGAATCCGCTCCTCTCCCACCGCGATTATGCGAACCACCCCTTCCAGAACATCGGCCATGCGGATTTTGTCAGGACGGATTCGGGCGAGTGGCATGTCTTCCTTTTGGGAGTGCGCCCCAGGTCGCTCCTCCGCCACAATCTTGGCCGGGAAGTGTTCGCGAAGCAATTTTCATGGGATGGTTTTTGGCCCGATTTGGGAAGGGAGATCCGTCCCCACGAACCCATGCCCGCAAAACAAATCCGGAGAAACTGCAGGAATTATGAGTGGCGGAAACTAAAAACCATTCCCCCTGAATGGTGCTCCGTTCGGATTGATTATTCGGATTTCACCGAGTTAACTCCCGGGGGTTTGGTTCTGAAAGCATTCGCAGCCGACATCGGCGAGGGCGGCGCGACCAGCCTGCTTCTGCATCGGCAGGAAGAATACCGATTTTCGTTCACCGCAACGCTCGACCTCGCGGTTTCGAGCGGCGCCAACGGCATCGCTGTTTTGAACGGGGGCACCCATCATGCCACGATGCTCATAGAAAACGGCAAAATTCTGATCAAAAAACAATGCTATGACATCGTGCAGCGTGAAACCCATGCCCTTGAGCAAACGGAGCGAATCTCGCTGGTGCTGAGGGGCGATGAAGACCACTATTATTTTGGAATCAAAGAAGGAAACAAAACGAAGATCATCTCAAGGATGAGGACCGAAATCTTGGCGACCGAGGTTTCCTCCTCCCCCTTCACGGGAACGCTCTTCGGGCTCTTTTCGAAGGGCAGGGGGACGAAGGGAATCTTCGTCGATTCTCTGATCTTATTGGAAGAACCGAATTATGAGGAGCATGGTAATGATTGAGAAAAAAATAGAAGCCATTTTGAAAGAACTGACTTTGGAAGAAAAAATCGGCATGATCCATGGGAGCGGCCTTTTCCGGACCGCGGGTGTCGAGCGGCTCGGCATCAAGCCCCTGTATTTTTCGGACGGCCCCATGGGCGTGCGCGAAGAGTTCCAGAATGACAAATGGATTCCCTTAAACCGCGGGGATGACCGCGGGACTTATCTTCCCGGCGGGAGCGCCATTGCTTGCACGTGGAACCCCTCCTTGGCTCATAAATACGGGCAAATCCTGGGCAGGGAAGCCCGTGCTCGCGGCAAGGACGTCATCCTCGCTCCGAGCATCAACATCATCAGAAGTCCGCTCTGCGGGAGGAACTTCGAATATCTTTCGGAAGATCCCCAGCTTGCGGGCTCGCTCGCGGCAGAAATGGTGAAGGGGATTCAGGAGTCCGACGTCGCCGCCTGCGCAAAACACTTCGTGGCAAACAACCAGGAGACGAACCGTTTGCATGTCGATGCAATCGTTTCCGAAAAAACACTGCATGAAATCTATTTCAAGGCCTTCCGGGACGTTGCCACGAAAGCCGGCATCCTTGCCGTGATGACCGCCTATAACAAACTGAACGGTGAGTACTGTTCCCACGGCAAGTGGCTTTTGAACGAAATCCTGAGAAAGGAATGGGGTTTTAAATACCTGACCGTTTCCGACTGGGGCGCGGTCCATGATAGCAAAGAGGCAGCGGAAGCCGCGCTTGACGTCGAAATGTCGGTCACGAGCGGTTTTGAGAACTACCACTTCGCCATGCCACTGTTGGAAAAAATAAAAAAGGGAGAGATTTCGGAAACGCACATTGATGAAAAAGTCAGGAACATCCTGAGAACGATGTTCGCGATCAAGAAGCTGGGGGATACGGAAAACCGGAAAAAGGGCGCCTACAATGATCGGGAGCACCGCGCGGGGGCTTACGAAATTGCCCTGGAGTCCATCGTGCTCTTGAAAAACGAAGGCGTCCTCCCGCTAAGCAAAAACCTGAAAAAACTCCTCGTCATCGGCGACAACGCCACGAGGCTCCATGCCCACAAGGGCGGGAGCGCTGAAATAAAGGCGCTCTATGAAATCCCGCCGCTCTTGGGAATAAGGAATAGGCTGGGCGATCTGGAAATCAGGTACGCTAGGGGTTATTATGTTCCGGAAAAAGAGACATCAGCAAGGCATTGGCAGGAACTCAGCCTTGAGGAAAGAACGGAAATGGAAAACAGGCTTAACGAAGAGATTAAAGCAAAGCAAAGGGAGTATTTGGAAGAAGCCGTGGCCCTAGCAAAAGACTACGAACACGTGCTCGTCTTTGCCGGTTTGAACAGGGAGCACGATGTTGAGGGCGCGGACAGGAAGGACATGCGCCTTCCCTACGGGCAGGACGAGCTGATTTCGGAAGTTCTGAAAGCGAACCCGAACGCGGTGATCCACATCCTTTCGGGCTCTGCGGTCGACATGTCCGCATGGCATGGCAGAGCCAAGGCAATTCTTTGGTCGGGCTATCTCGGCATGGAAACCGGAAACGCCCTTGCGGATGTGATTTTCGGGAATGCCTCCCCTTCCGGAAAACTCGCCCAGACCTTCGCATATGCTCTTGAGGATTATTCCTCACACGCAATCGGGGAATTTCCTGGCGGAAAGCGGGTCCTGTATCGGGAAGAAGAGCTGGTCGGCTACCGCCATTTCCTGAAAAACAAAGTTAAGCCACTATTTTCCTTCGGGCACGGCCTGAGCTATTCCGAATTTTCCTTTAGCGGTTTTACCCATGAAAAAGAAGGAAACCTTTTCCGTTTCCGTTTCAATATCAAAAACATCGGAAGCTTTGACGCCGCGGAAACCGTTCAGGTTTATGTGCAAAGCGAGGAGGGTGAGCCACGGGTTCTGAAGGCCTATAAAAAAATCTTCCTAAAGCGAGGCGAAGAAAAGCAGGCAAGCATCATTTTGGATGAGGATGCTTTCAGCCGCTATGACGAAGAGGCGAAGCGCTTCGCGGTGAAAAAGGGACAATACCGCATTTTCATCGGCACTTCTGTGGAAAACATCATTTACCGGACGGAGATAGAAGTCTGATGGCAAAAAGGATCAGAGAAATCGAGGAAATGATCAGCCGGGGACCTTTCACGGACGATTGGGGATCGCTTCAGAAAAAGGAGATTCCGAAATGGTTCCAAAAAGACAAATTCGGGATTTTCATTCACTGGGGCGTTTACTCAGTTCCCGCTTTCAAAAACGAATGGTATCCCCGCAACATGTACATCGAAGGCTCTGAGGAATATTTCCACCATCTGAAAACATACGGGGAACATAAAAACTTCGGATACAAGGATTTCATTCCGCTTTTCAAAGCCGAAAAATTTGACCCTGAGGTCTGGGCGAAGCTCATAAAAGACTCCGGAGCCAGGTATCTGGTTCAGGTCGCGGAGCACCATGACGGTTTCCAGATGTATGAAAGCGCAATTTCGGAATGGAACGCCAAAAAAATGGGCCCGAAGCGCGACCTCCTTTTCGAGATCAGGGAGGAGTGCAGAAAAGCGGGTTTGAAATTTGGCGCCTCCAGCCACAGGGCAGAGCACTGGTTTTTCTTTTATAACGGCAGGAAATTCGCAAGCGACATCGGGGAAGACTTAAAAAAGGGCGATTTCTATTGGCCTTCGGAACCGGAACGGGATCATTTTGACTTTACAAGCGCTCCGGAACCGAGCCGGGAATTTCTTGAGGATTGGCTGGAGCGGGTGACAGAAATCATCGACAGGTTCAGCCCGGAAATTCTTTATTTCGATTGGTGGGTCCAGCACCGCTCTTTCAAACCCTTTCTGAAGAAAGCCGCCGCTTATTATTATAATCATGCCGTCCATTGCAACCATGACGCGGTCATCTGTTACAAGCACGACGCGTTCGGATATGGGACGGGAGTTATCCATATCGAAAGGGGCGGTTTCAGAGAACTCAGGCATTTTCCGTGGCAGACGGAAACCTCAATCGCCAACAACTCCTGGGCTTACACGCAGGATTTGGATTATAAAAGCGTCGAGGAGTTGCTCACGCTCCTCATTGACGTCGTCAGCAAAAACGGCAACCTCCTCCTGAACATCTGCCCGAAAGCGGACGGAACGATTCCGGATTACGAAATAAAGGCCCTGAGTGAAGTCGGCGCCTGGCTCAAGGCGAACGGGGAAGCGATCTATGGAGCCAAACCCTTCCTGGTCTTCGGAGAAGGGCCGACGGAAACCGCCGAAGGGATGTGGAGCGAAAAGGCAATCCGCTACACGAACAGGGATTTCCGCTTCACCGCGAACAACGGCGCCGTTTACGTCCTCGTTTTGAATCCGCGGGGCGCAGAGAGCTTCAAAATCAGAACTCTGAGAAAGGCAACCAAAGAAAGCTCCGGAATCTTTTCCGAAATCCTCAGCGTCAAATTGTTGGAAACAGGAGA
>LFRY01000082.1:4317-4654 GCA_001512995.1 Acholeplasmatales bacterium DTU067 | reverse complement strand
AATGAAAAAGCAAGGCTACCCTTGCTTTTTTTGTGAGTGCTTGTAAAAAAAGGAAATATCCGGATTGGTTGAATTTTCCTTGGACGATGCAATCTTTGGGGAGGATGTTCGTGTAATATTTTCGAAACAAAGGTTTACGGGAGTCGTAATCAAAAAATTACCAATGCATTTGAATTGAACGAAATCCGCTACGGCAATTTTGTACCTTTTGAAGGAATACTTGATGGCAAGGGTCATACAATTTCAAGCTTAAGCATTGAAAATTCAACGAATTACGCAGGACTATTTCATACAATAGGGACAGCACCCAAAATGTTCCGGAAACGCTCAGGTATGT
>LFRY01000082.1:0-4264 GCA_001512995.1 Acholeplasmatales bacterium DTU067 | reverse complement strand
TGAATCAAAAAGCATCCTTCTGATTTGGATGCTTTTTTTACACCGGAAAAATTTCGACATGTTTCATTTTTGGTTCTCTTGTGGTAAAATTATGTAAGCACGATTTCTTAGAGGAGTAGACAAGGAGGTTCACATGGAACACATCATCAGAACAGATCGGGAAGACCAACTGATTGACATCACCGCCATCATCCGGGAAGATGTGAGAAGAAGCAACATAAAAAACGGAACCGCTGTCGTTTTCGTTCCCCACACGACGGCGGGGATAACGATCAACGAAAATGCGGATCCGGATGTCGTCATTGATTTCTTAGAAATATTGAGGAAGCTCGTTCCGAAGAGCAGAGATTATCGGCATCTTGAGGGGAATTCGCATGCCCATGTGAAAGCTTCCCTCGTCGGTTCTTCCTGCACGTTGATCATCGAGGACGGAAGACTCAAATTAGGGACTTGGCAGGGCGTGTATTTTTGCGAATTCGACGGGCCGAGGACGAGAAAGTTTTATACAAAAATCATCGGCAGCTAATTGCTTAAGCTGTAGTTCATGTGGTAGGCAAGTTTCAGATTCAAAAACTGGTCGATTTCCAGCAGCACATAGTAGAGCTTTGCCCGATTTTCGAACATTCTCCTGTTTNNTTTCCCGGAATTGGGAAAATAATTCCTGCAAACGGAGCGCAAGTCCGGAAGCGTAATTTTTTTCTCCGATTCTGTTTTGGAATTCTTTTAAAAAATTTAAGATGATTTCCTTTTCTTTGATTTCTTCGACTTCGCTCAATATCTGTTCGATTCTTTTCAAAATGCTGACCTGTTCCATGCGCATTTCCACATATTTCAAGCGCTTGGTGGTCAGGTCGAAGTTGAGGTTTTCCAATTCGACTTGGATATTTTTGTAGGTTTTTGCCAAGAGCCCGTCGATTTCGGAAAAGGAAACCTGCCGTTTGTGGGCGATGTCCTGAATCAGGCCATTGATGAGGGAATCAATTGCCGCGATTTCTGCTTGGATCTGCCTGTTCCTCGGCATGTACAAATTCAGTATCAAAGCGACGCCGACGCCGATCGCAAGGATGTACAGAGCGTTCAATGAATTTTTTATATCGGTTTCGAGATAGATTTGCGAGACCAGGACTAGGGAGACGACGATTCCTTTGTCAAGTTTCAAAATAAAGCTCAGGGGAATGAAGAGCGCGACAAAGGCGAACAGCACCCAGACAGCAAAACCGAAGAAATGGAAGAGGAGGCTTGCAAGACCCAGGGCCAAAAGCGAATCAAGTATCCTCACCGAGCCGCTTTCGATCAATGCCTTGCGCGTCGGCTCCAAAGAAAGGACGGTAATCACGCCCGCGGTATAAAAATAGGGAAGGCTGAACGCTTTCGCCACCAACATCCCGATCATGAAGCCGGCGGAGAGTTTTCCCAATCTAAACAAACGCATTTCCATAACATCACCTTTTATTATTATAAATCATTTTGGGATGCAAATCCAGAAAAAGATAGGACTGTTTGGGGAGGGGAGTTAAATGAAGGGCGAAAGAATCCTTTTTCAGTACGATGTAAAAAAAGAAGCGGGGCAATTCCTCTATTGGGCGGTTTCCTGCCACCTGCTTTCTGCCATCTTTCTCGCATTGTTTCTGGCAATGCCCAAACTGAAAATAATGATTCTTCCCGTTTGCTTGTTTTTCATCATCGGTTTCTGGTTTCTGTTGATGTACCTGTTCGGAAGGAATTACCGCATCCGCGTGACGAAAACGGAATTCATCTTCACCGCCATTTTTAAGACAAAAAGATATAAACTTTCGGAATTAAGGAAGTATGAATGCAAAAGCCTGAGAAACAAATGGTATGTTTTTGAGATTTTTTTTGGAAACGAAACCGTCAAACCTGTCACGCGAAACAAGCGGGATCTGAAAAGAATTTTGAATTATTTCCTGAACAATCATTGATTGGGAAGATTTGGGAAAAGAAAATGCATTGCATTTCCTGCCCTTCTATAATAAAATAAAAATAAGAGGATAATGCCATGATGCTATTGTTTGAACTGGACCGGAAGAATTACTCTGAAACAAACTCAAGAATCTTTCGGGAAGCTGTGCGGGCGATCATTCCCGCGGACGGCCGCTTGGCGCTTGTAAAAAGCGANNAGCAAATCTTCGATCATGTTTCTTATTATTATTTTGCGGAAGCGGGTGAGGGCATCTCCCCGCAGGATTTGGACGATTATGAAATCACTTGGGACTATCGCTTGGAATATGCGTCGCCCGAAGAGGCTTACCGGGTAAATCTGAAGATTGCGGAAGAATTCGACCTTTCCTTTGTCTACAGGGAAGCGAAAGTGTTGGAAAGATTGTTAAAGGAAAATATATTTTGAGGTGGAAAAAATGGACAACAAGAAAGTGATTGTTCCCAAGAAATTGATTAAGGAAACAAGTCCCTATCCGGAACCCTACGGGGAAGCAATCGTCATTCTGGAAAACGGGATGTGGACCGATGTCTACACTGACGAAGATGGTATTCTGTACACGATAACGAACGATGATGAATTGATTTCGTATTTGGAAAAGAATCAGTGAATGCTGTAAGGGAAGAGGTTTTTATGGGACGAAGAATATTGATTGTTCTTGCGCTCGCAATCTCTGCATTTTTCTGGAGTTTGAGCGTGAAAGCAAGCGAACCACAACTATCGATAACTAAAAGCGGGGGTTGGTATGAGACTGCCTATCTTGAATGGTCCTGCGACGAAACCAGAGTTTTTAATGTATATGTAAAAAGAGCGCAAGCGCCAGATTCCGAATACGAACAAATCGATTCGGAATTAATCAGGGAATACGAAAACCATTGGCGAGCCGATGCCGTCGGGCTTCCTGAAGGAAACTATGTCATGAAAGTCGAAGCCGTGCTTGATGAAGGGATTCTCAGTGAGGTTTCGAATGAGGTGGTTGTAAAAGCGCACGACAGATCGGGTTTCGCTTTTTCGTCTGAATCGGAATTCGGAACCGGTTCCGGAGCTTATAACGATGACGGGAGCTTGAAAGATGGCGCCCAAGTCATTTATCTTTATCCCGGAAACGCAAGCACGGTTGAATTGGAGGTTGTAAAAGACGAAAAGGGCAGGACGGAAGTGGGAGTGGGCATCGCCAACATTCTCAAATTAAGAGAGAAGGGCCATGACAAAACGCCCCTTGTGATTAGAATCATCGGCCAAGTCACAGAACAGGACATGGCCGGACAAATTAACAGCAACGGCTACATAGAAGTCAAAGGAAGCGAAGATTATCAGGAAATGAACCTCACAATCGAAGGCATCGGTGAGGACGCCTATGCCTACGGTTGGGGGATTTTGCTCAGGCGGGCCGGGAATGTGGAAATCAGAAATCTGGGGTTTGCCATGTTTCCTGATGATGCGGTTTCCATCGACTCGAATAATTGCAACATCTGGGTCCATCACAATGATTTCTTCTATGGAAAGCCCGGAAGCGATTCCGACCAAGCAAAAGGTGACGGTTCCCTTGATATCAAAGAGGCTTCGACCCACATAAGCGTCGCCTACAATCATTTTTGGGATTCCGGCAAGGCGTCACTGTGCGGTTTGGGAGAGACCGCAGATTTCTTCGTGACCTACCATCACAATTGGTTCGATCACTCCGATTCCAGGCATCCGCGCATCAGGCGTGGTTCGATCCACATCTATAACAATTATTTTGACGGGATTTCCAAGTACGGGGTCGGCGTGACCACGGGCGCGAGCGCGTTTGTGGAGAGCAATTATTTCAGGAATGCAAAATACCCGATGCTTTCTTCCCGACAGGGAACTGACGCTCAGGGAGACGGGACTTTTTCCGGGGAAAACGGGGGAATCATTAAAGCATATAATAATCACATTGAGGGAGCCGCCAGGCTCGTCTATGCCAATTCCGACGATGGAACCCTGCCTGGAGACCCCATACATTTCGACGCTTATCTCGCTTCTACAAGAAACGAAACAGTGCCAGCAACTTACAAAACATTTCAAGGCGACCACATTTACAATAATTTCGACAGGAACAGGGATTTGGCCGTAAGCGAGGATGCAATCGATAATCCCCAAGACGTCCCGGAAATCGTGCTGGAAAATGCCGGACGCATGAACGGCGGAGATTTTTCCTGGACCTTCAGCCCGGCGGACGATGCTTCTTATGCTGTCAACCAAGCATTGAAGAATGAGATTATGTCCTATTCTTCGAAGATTGTTTCAATCGGCGGGAATTCAACTAGCCCTGATCCGGAAGAA
>LFRY01000040.1 GCA_001512995.1 Acholeplasmatales bacterium DTU067 | reverse complement strand
GCTCTTTTTTGTGAATCTGAGAACCAGAATCAATGAAATCGAAGAAAGAGCTTTGTACATTGAACTTGAAAATGATGTTTACGGATTCCTGAATGAATTCAACCCGGAAAATGAGGTGCCGGGCTATGAGGTGCCGGGCTATATAGTGGAAATAGAAAATGTGGATGACAATTACCAAATCATCTTCACCAACTCAGACAACCAGAAAATCCGAGCCGAAATCCTGGTCAGTTTCCCGAACGGAAACTATCAAATACTCAGTTGGAGAAAAGGCTGATGGATGTATTCTATGCATGCATGTTTGCCGCTTTCGGACTCATTTTCGGCTCCTTCGCCAATGTCGCAATTCACAGAATCCCTAAGGGGATGTCCCTATTTAGACCGGGGAGCCATTGCCCGCACTGCAAGCAGAAAATCAAATGGCATGACAATCTCCCGCTCATTTCTTATTTGATTCTGCGGGGAAGATGCCGGCATTGCCAGAAGAAGATAAGTTTCAGATATGTGTTTCTGGAAGGGTTGACGGGAATTCTGTGGTTGGCAAGCTATCTTGCCTTCGGACTCACGCCCCTGGCCATCATATCCTGTTTCGTTTTGCTTGCTTTCATCATTCTAGCCATGATCGACATCGATACTTTTGAGATTCCGGACGGCATCAACATCTTTTTGGCGCTCCTCGGTGTAATTTCGATGTTCGTTGCGCCGATAAAAGGGAATTTCCTCACTGTTGATTACAAAAGCAGGCTTTTTTCCCTGCTTTCCTCTCTGCTTTTGCTTTTGCTGTTTTATGTTTCCGGAAGGCTTTCCAAGAAAGAATTGATCGGCGGGGGTGATTTGAAGCTCCTCATCGCCGCGGGGCTCTTCCTCGGTTGGGAACTGCAACTCCTCGGTTTGGTTTTTGCTTCCCTCATCGGCGTGCTTGTGGAGATTCCTTACCGCCTGCTTTCGAAAAAGAGCCTGAAAGCGCGGCTCCCCTTCGGTCCCTATCTTGCTATGGGTTTCTCGCTTGCCCTGTTTTTTGGGCTGAGGTTTCTGGAATGGTATCTTGCATTTTTTCAGTTGACATAGAGGTTAGTTATGGCAAAATTCCGCTATAAAGCAAAAAACATTGACAACAAAATCATGAAGGGCGTGCTCTTTGCAAAGGACGAAGAAGAACTCCGCCAAATCCTAAGCAACCAAAAATATTTTTTGGTCTCCGCTCGCAAAATTTCGGAAAGCACGCAGTTCTTCACCTTCCTGGAAAGGGTCAGCCCCGACGTGCTCGCGATTTTCTGCCGCGAGTTTGCGATCATGATTTCCGCGGGAATCACGATTACGAAAGCGATCGAAACTTTGAAAACGAGCACCAGGAACAGGAAACTCAGGGAAATCCTGGAGGAAGTCCACATCGAGCTTTTGAAGGGCAGGATGCTTTCGGATTCTTTGGAAAAGTATCCGAAAACCTTCCCCGTCTTTTTCCGGAACATGATCAGGATCGGGGAAATCAGCGGGCGCTTGGATAAGGTCCTACCCGAACTTGCGGATTATTATGAAAATGACACAAAGGTGAAAAAACAGGTTCGCTCCGCGATGGCCTACCCCACTTTCATGGTAATCTTAAGCATCGCTGTCGTGGCCGTGCTTTCGCTCTTCGTGATACCGATTTTCGGGGAACTCTTTTCTTCCTTTGATGCCGAGCTTCCGAAAATCACGCAGATATTGATTGCGGTTTCGGATTTCTTCCGGATGAACTTCGGTTTCATCGTTTTGGGGATATTTTTGCTCGCGCTCTTGCTTAAATGGCTCAAATCAAGACCCATGGTCAGGCTCTGGCTCGACCAGATGAAACTTGTCTTTCCGGTGGTGAAGAACGTCGTCATCGCCCAGATCACCGCCAGGTTCACGAGCGGGCTTTCGACCCTGCTCAAGAGCGGGATTCCCGTGGTCGACGCGATCAGCACCATGGGGAAAATGCTCGGAAACAAGGCGGTGGAAGAAAGGTTTGCTATTTCCGTGAGCGAAATCAAACGCGGGCAAGGAATCGCAAAGGCGATAAAGACGATCGATCTTTTCCCCGACATGCTGATCCAGATGCTCGTGGTCGGAGAAGAAACGGCCGAGCTCGAACTCGTCTTGGACAAGACTTCGGGGTATTTTGGGGAAAACGTCAACGCATCGATCAAGCGGATGGTGAGCATCATCGAGCCACTAATGACGATTCTGGTCGGTTTCATGGTCCTCTTTGTGATCGTGTCCGTCTTCATACCGATGCTTGACTTGATGAACGCGATAGATCGATTGGGATAGGATGGTATTATGACAGAACAGACAAACAAACGCTTGATGCAGTTATATGTAAAAAACAA
>LFRY01000038.1 GCA_001512995.1 Acholeplasmatales bacterium DTU067 | reverse complement strand
CCAAGGAACCTGATTGGGATAAGTACGAGGAATTCCTCTCTTCCGAAACCAGGTATGCGCAATTGAAAGAAATCAATCCCGTTGAGGCAGCAAGGCTCCTGGAGCTGAACAAGGCCGAAGCGCAGAGAAGATATAATTACTATAAGCGCTTAGCCGCGCTGGATTATTCGCAGTAAGAATCAACCTCCCGCAAGGGAGGTTTTTTCCTTTGCAAATATTGGAAACATTATTATTTTCCAACAAATATTTTTATTTAGTAGTATAATAATATAGTTAGAGTCGGACGGAGGATTTGTCATGAAGATTTACGCCAGGAAACTAAGTACATTCATAGCATTTGTTTTTCTCTTTTTTTCTCTTGTTGCCTGCGAAGGCCGTTACTATAATAAAATCATTCTAACAGGAGCTTTCAACACTAACAGCACCGTCGAACTTTTTACGAAAAGACCCCTTTCGGACAAGAAACGAGACAAAATAAAAAAAGACATCAATCAAATACTCATAGATTTGGACAATCTCTTCAACATTCAAGAACGTGAAGAAGGCATGGAACCTGACACCGTTCTTTATGAAATCGGAAAGAATGCCGGAAAAAAGCCGGTTGCGGTGAACGAAGAAGTGCTTTACGTTTTGAATAGGGCTCTTCAAATGTCGGAAATATCGAAAGTGAAGATTGGCGAAGAAGAAATCGCTCTGTTCGACCCGACCATCGCTCCGGCTTGGAAAGCTTGGGGGTTTACCGATAATTTGCAGGCCATTCTTAATGATGAAAAAATTGCCGGCATCAAACAGGAAATAGAGGGGATAGTCTCACGCGGTTTGATCGATTATAAAAAAATCATCATTGATGAAGAAAAAAGCACGGTTTATTTGGAAAAGGAAGGAATGGAAATCGACCTCGGTGCGATCGCCAAGGGCTATGCCGCGGACAAGGTCAAGGAATACCTCCTCAAACAGGGCTATACCTCCGGCATCATTGACATCGGACGCAACATCCTGCTTGTCGGGGACAGGCTCGGAAATGATTTCCGCGTGGGCATCCAGACCCCCTATATCGGATGGTTCAACGGAGCCCGCTTCGATAAGGAAGGTAACTGGATCAATCAGATTTACGGGACTTTGGTTCTTTCCGACCTGAGCCTCGTCACCTCCGGGACCTATGAGAAATATATTAAAGACGAGAAGGGAAACGAATACCACCACATTCTGAATCCAAAAACGGGAATGCCGATCAACAACGGTGTCATTTCCGTCACGGTCGTGACCGCAGAGTCGATACTTGCGGACGGGTACAGCACAACCCTCTTTGCTCTGGGACTTGAGAAGGGCATGGGGGTTGTGGAAGCGACCGAGGGTTTGGATGCCGTTTGGGTAGTAAAAAACGGCGATGTCAAGGAAGTTTATATTTCCTCGGGACTTGAGGATAAGTTTATATTCAATGAACATGTAATCCAGGATGGATACGTATACAAAGGAGTTTACCATGAGAACACTGAGGATTAAGAACTTGCATACCTCTGTAGAAGATGTTGAGATTTTGAAGGGCGTGGACTTGGAGATCAGAACCGGAGAGGTCCATGCCATCATGGGTCCGAACGGAACCGGCAAATCAACGCTTGCTTCTACAATCATGGGGCATTACAAATACCGGGTGACGGAAGGGGAAATTTTGCTTGATGATGAAGACGTGCTCGCGATGTCTGTTGACGAAAGAAGCCGGAAAGGCATATTTCTTGCCATGCAATACCCCTATGAGATACCCGGAATTACAAATTCCGACTTCATTAAGGCGGCGATGCAGGCGCGCTTAAACGAAGGCGAGCATATTTCTCTATTTAAATTCATCAGGAAATTTGAAAACGCCGTCAAGGATTTGAAAATGGGAAATGACCTTCCGCACCGTTATCTAAACGAAGGTTTTTCCGGAGGCGAAAAAA
>LFRY01000006.1:1687-10952 GCA_001512995.1 Acholeplasmatales bacterium DTU067 | reverse complement strand
TGCTATGCCAACAGCATCTTATCCGTCAATTCAATATCATCCAGAGCCCCGAACCTTTTTAATAGATCCTCCAATGTCAATTTCCGTTTTTCCTCGCCGGAAACATCCAACACTATCCTGCCGTTATTAAGCATCAGGAGCCTGTTCCCATATTTCAATGCGTCACGCATGTTATGGGTGATCATTAATGTCGTGAGATTGTTTTTCGTAACTATCTCATTGGTCAATTCCAAAACGATTTTCGCGGTTTTCGGGTCCAAAGCTGCCGTGTGCTCATCCAAAAGCAGGATTTTTGGCTTATCCAAAGTCGCCATCAAGAGGGTGACCGCCTGCCTTTGCCCGCCGGAAAGCAAACCGATTTTATGATGCAAGCGCTCTTCCAAACCGAGATTCAGGGTCGCAAGCCTTTCCTTGAAAAACTCCGCCGCATTCTTATTGAATCCCCATTTTAGTCCCTTCTTCTTTGCCCTCCTGTATGCCAGGGAGAGATTTTCCTCAAGCGACATGTTTGCCGCGGTTCCGGAAAGGGGATCTTGGAAGACGATGCCGATGTATTTCGAACGTTTGTAGTCTTTCAAATGTGTGACGTCCTCCCCATCTATGAAAACCTGGCCGGAATCGGGAACTACCGTCCCCGCAATCGCATTCAGCAGCGTGGTTTTCCCGCTCCCGTTTCCGCCGATGACGGTCACAAAATCACCAGGTTCAACCTCCAAAGAAATATTGTCCAAAGCTGTTTTATGGTCTTCGGGATTCAAATCCTTATTGAAGACTTTGGTGAGATTCACGACCTTAAGCATTGCTCGTCACTTCCTTCTTTCTGAAAAGTTTTGTTTTTCTAAGCAAAGGCAAGGAGAGGATGAAGGCAATCAAGATGGCTTGGAGAAGTTTGAGATCGTTGGGATTCATGTCCAGCGCTATCGCCACAGCGACCAAACATTGATAAATGATGCTTCCCAAAATCACAGAGATTAGCCAGTTTTTGAAAGTCCTTTTTCCGAAAATCACTTCGCCGATGATGATCGAAGCAAGGCCGATGACAATCGAGCCCCGACCGATATCCATGTTGGCGCCGCGCATGCTCTGCGCGCTCAAAGCTCCGCTCACGGCAACCAAAGCGTTGGCGAGCGCCAGACCCAGGATGATCATCACATGCGTGTTGATGCCTTGCGCGCGGGCCATTTTCTGGTTCATTCCCGTTGCTCTGATTGACATTCCGATTTCCGTTCCGAAAAACCAATAAAGCAGGAAAAAGAAGATGACGACGACGAGGAGCGCCGTGATGGCCTTCGAAAGGAAGGGATTGTCAATGAATCCTCCGAAGAACGCATAGAGCGTGTCCCTATCCGTGCCGATGAAGGCTGACCCCATGACCCTGAGGTTGATTGTATAAAGACCCGTCATGGTGATGATTCCTGCAAGTATCGCCGGAATTCTTAATTTTGCGTGCAAAATTCCTGTGAAAATGCCCGCAGCAAAGCCTCCCAGCAACGCAACAAGAGTCGCAACCAACGGGTGAGCGCCATTATTGAGCATCGATATTGCTATTCCGGCTCCGAGCGTCACCGTTCCTTCGACGGTCAGATCCGCAAAATCTAAGACCCGAAAAGAAATGAAGATGCCAAGCGTCATCAAAGACCAAATGAGACCGAGTTCAATACCATCCTGGATGATGTTTCTCAATATTTCCAAGAAATCCATGACCTACTCCAACACCTTCGCAGCTCTCTCAAGCAAAGAGCTCGGAATCGTGATGCCTATTTCTTCGAGTTGTTTTTTGTTGATGATGAGGTCAAATTCGCTCAAACCGATCGAAGCAATCTCCGAAGGTTTGACTCCGTCTTTTAAAATTTTCACCGCCATTTCCGCAGTGAGCTTGCCCAACTGATAATAATTGACGCCGTATGTGATTGAGCCTCCGTTTTCAACCATGTTCGGTTCGCCGACAATAGCCGGTATTCTCTTTTCCAAAACAACTTGCTTGATGACTCCCATTGCCCCTGCGATCGCGTTGTCGGTCGGTATGTATAGGGCGTCAACTTGCGAAGCGAGCTGATTGGCGACGGGTTGCAGATCGTTGATCGTGTCAATCGTTTTTACAACCACTTCCAATCCGACCTTCTCCGCTTCCGCTTTCGCAACATTCGCCTGCAGTTCCGAATTGATCTCGCTTGCCGTATAAATGATTCCTAGTTTTTCAGCGTTGGGCAGCAATTCCTTCACAAGCGAGATTTGCTCTTCGATCGGATTCATGTCATTCGTGCCGGTGACGTTTCCCCCGGGCGCTTCATTGCTGGCAATCAGTTTCGCATCAACCGGATCGGTCACGGCGGTGAAGAGAATCGGAGTTTTCTTCCCCTGTTCCTTCGCTTCGTTCACGACCGCGCTCGCCGCGGGGGTGGCAATCGCCAGGATCAAATCAGATTTTCTGACCAATTGCTTGGCCTGCAAAGCCAAGGTCGGGGCGTCAGTCTGCGGATTCAAAACGGTGATGTTGACGTTTTCGCCGTCCACATACCCGGCTTCCTTAAGCCCGTCGATGAAACCATTCCTGGCTTCCGTAAGAGCATTATGTTCAACATATTGCAGGATGCCGATTTCAATCAGATCATTTTTGTTGCAACCGCTCAAAGCAATCCCGAATACAAACATAAAGACAAACCCAATAATTTTTTTCATACTTTCTCCTCCTTATAATAAAAAAATGTGTTATTAACTTAGTAATAACACATCGATTCTTATTTAATCGCCGTTATTACCTTCCATCTATTAGCTTGTAATAGATGTCATGTAATAACACGCGTTTTTTACTAGCGGCTTACTTTCCAACGGAAAAAGCCAAGAGTGTTAAACATGACATCCTCTTGGAAAGTAATAATAATAGTAATAAAATTCAGCGATCAAAGAAACGTTAGGTTTCATGACATTCTCCAAACTATCGTATTGCTTAGCATTATATCATCATTTATATGTAAAGACAAGACAAAGTTTCAAGGAAAACGCTTACTTGACGTTTTTTGGTCATTTGCTGTCGATGATGATCGTCACCGGGCCGCCATTCACGAGCTCTACTTCCATCTCCGCGCCGAAGACACCCGTTTCCACAACCACTCCCTGGTTTCTCAATTTTTGATTGAATTCATCAAATAGTCGCGTCGCAATTTCCGGTTTCGCTGCGTTGGAAAAGCCGGGCCTGTTCCCGCCGCTGGTGTCCGCATAGAGAGTGAACTGGGAGACGCTCAAGATTTGATAACCTTTTTGTAAGAGCGAAATGTTCATCTTTCCGTTCTCGTCTTCAAAGATGCGCATGTTCACAATCTTCCGGACCAGATAATCAATGTCTGCGGAACTGTCCCCATGGGTGAAACCGACCAGCAGCAAGAGGCCGGGACCGATTTTTCCGACGACATTGCCGTCGATGCTGACGCTCGCTTTGCTCACTCTCTGAATCACTACTCTCATGTCTGGCTCCTTTCTCCTGAAAAATGCAAAGCCCGCATAGATAAAATGCTTCTAGCGGGTTTTTATATTTCTATCTGATTTTTCTTTCGACTGA
Organism: Acholeplasmatales bacterium DTU067; assembly: GCA_001512995.1. Lineage (GTDB taxonomy): Bacteria > Bacillota_I > Bacilli_A > ML615J-28 > CAG-698 > DTU067. Next base: position 7,396 of record LFRY01000006.1, on the reverse strand, counting down.
AAAAATGTCGCTGATCTTGTAAAGACTGGTGATGGAATTATTCAAAACTTCGAGATTGCCGACCGTCATTTTGACTTTTGTCAAAAGGTCGCCGTTTTTGTTCTTTCCGGAAGAAATCGAAGTGATGGTGATCGGATAGGAGTTGAGCATGTTGATCATTTCCGCAACAATGTTCTTCCTGTCAAAGGAAAGAATTGATATATATGTTTCAAAAGGTTTTTTGGCGCCTTCCTCGTCCCAAAAAACATTGATGAACCTTTCTTCCGACGAGCTCTTTACATTGTTGCACTCGAGCCTGTGGACGACGATGCCGCGGCCCTTGGTGACGTAGCCGACGATTTCGTCCCCGTAGACCGGATAGCAGCAGCTGGCAAGCCGGACTTGGGCTCTCTCCAAACCTTCAACGGAAACGGCGTATTCATTGGAAATGCGCTTCTTCCGCTTTGCTTCTTCTTCCGGGCTGTAATGCCTGAGCAGGGCTTCTTCGTCAAATTTTTCTGTCTTTCCGGAAAGCCTGTTGGCGGCGGCTTTCGCGGAAAGGGAGCCCTTGCCGATTTCGAAATAAAAATCGTCGAGGGCGGTGATGCCGTATTTTTCAAAATTCCCGGCAATGGTTTTGTCATCCAATTTCAGGGTCAGGTTTTCGTTCTTAAGAACTCGCTCGAATTCTTCCTTGCCTTTTTCGATTAGGGTGTCGCGCCGCCTTTTGTTTAAGACGGAAGTGATTTTATGGCGCGCGTGGCTCGTCTTCACGATTCTGAGCCAGTCCTCGTTGGGACCGTTCGCGTTCTTGCTCGTCTTGATTTCTACAACGTCCCCGGTTTTAAGTTTATAGGTGAGGGGCACCATTTTCCCGTTCACGATTGCGCCGATGGTTTGGTTTCCGACTTCCGTATGGATTCTGTAGGCAAAATCAAGGGGCGTCGAATCCGCGGGGAAATCGAGAACGTCCCCCTTCGGGGTGAAAACATAGACATTGGCGCTGAAGATGTCGGTGCGGATGTTGTCCAAGGGGTCGACGTCTTCCGAATCGTTCATTTCCACATAGGAAAGCAGTTCCCGGTACCAGCGCAGTTTCGCGCCGATTTCCCGCTGTTCTTTTTCCGGGGAATAGGAAATGTCTTCCTTGTATGCCCAGTGAGCGGCAATCCCGTATTCCGCAATCTCATCCATTTCGTATGTGCGGATTTGGATTTCATAAATCTTGCCGTTCAGCCCGACGATCGTCGTGTGCAGGGACTGATAGAGATTGGGCTTCGGAATCGCGATGTAGTCTTTAAAGCGTTTCGGAAGCGGCGTCCATTGGCTGTGGACGAGCCCCAGGACATGGTAACATTCCTCCACCGTCGGAACAAGAATGCGGAGCGCCATCAGATCGTACACCTGGTGGAATTCCAGGTTTTTGTTGCGCATTTTTTTGCAGATGCTGAAGATGTTCTTGACGCGGCCCTTGATTTCGAAATTCTCGATTTTGTTCGCTTCCAAGAGGTCTTCCAGATGCCCCTCCATCTGATGGATGTCCTCATCGCGGGCAACGGCCGTCGCCTCAATCTGCGTTTTAATGTGGTTGTATTCTTCCGGAGCGAGGTACTTTAAACTCAGGTCCTCAAGCTCGGCTTTGATTTTGTACATGCCGAGCCTGTGCGCCAGGGGTGAGTAAAGATCCATCGTTTCCTTCGCGATCCTCAGCTGTTTGTCAGGCGTCTGATATTCCAAAGTGCGCATGTTGTGCACCCTGTCCACCAACTTCACGAGCACCACCCTGATATCCCTGGCCATCGCCAGCAGAATCTTTTGATGGGCCCGCGCCAGGGCTTTTTCCTTGGTCATGTATTTCAGTTGCCCGATCTTCGTCACTCCGTCGACAATGCTGGCCACGTCTTCCCCAAATTGCTTGCTCAATTCCTCTTTGGATAGATCCGTGTCCTCAAGCACGTCATGGAGCAAGCCGGCAACGATCGTCGTCGGCGATGACCTCAGTTCCGCAAGCATGTAAGCAACTTCGAGAGGATGTTGAATATAGGGATCCATGGATTTCCGGAATTGGCCTTCGTGATGTTTGCGCGCCAATTCAAAAGCATCCCGAATCTGCTGAATGCTCTTCGGGTTCTTCAGATATTCGCCCGCTTTCGAAATCACATCTTCAATTGTTTTCTTCGCTCCCATATTCAACCTCCTTTCTTTAAGCTTACCGACTTTTAATACTTAATCAAAGCTTTATAGTCATAGCCTTGCAATAACTCCCGGCCCTTCAGTTCTTCGAGTTCGATCAAAAAACCGAGCCCGACAACGATGCCGCCGAGTTTTTCGACCAAATCAATCGTGGCTTTCATCGTACCGCCGGTCGCGAGCAAGTCGTCAATAATCAAAACCTTCTGTCCCTTCTTGATCGCATCCTTATGGATGCAGAGCGTGTTACTTCCGTATTCCAAACTGTAGGAAACAGAAATCGTCTCCCGCGGAAGCTTCCCAGGTTTTCGGACAGGGACAAATCCGATGTTCAATGCATAGGCAATCGGACAACCGAAGATGAACCCCCTGGATTCGGGGCCGACGATTAATTCTGCTCCTCTCTCAACTGCAAAATTTTTCAGCTCCTCGCAGGCTTTGCGAAAAGCTTCGCCGTCCGCCATCAAGGGCGTGATGTCGCGAAAGAGAATCCCTTCAATCGGAAAATCCGGAACCGTTGCAATAAACTTTTTTAAATCCATGATGTCACTCCTTACTTACATACATTATATTATACCATAATCGAATCTGTTTTTGAATTTCAAAATGCAATTTCTTGTAATTTTTTCGGGTTTGCAAATAAAAAACCGCCTGCATGATGCGGGCGGAAGGAACATCAATGAATGACTTTCATCTCCTGGGGAGGATGGACATAGCCGGTGATCGGCGGCATTGAATTAAAGATCATTTCGATGTCAAAAATTCCGTATTTTTCGCCGAGTTTCTTCTCAGTGCAGGAGCACGGTGACCAGATCCATATTGGCCAGATAAGCGGCCATTTTCGCGCCGGGTTTGATTTTTCCCAGCTCTTCCGGATAAGCGGAAAAGGGAATGATCATTCTCCCCCCATCCTTCATCGTTGCCTGGATTGCGGGCAAAATCATCGGATAGCCGTCCTCATTAATGCTTTTTATTTTGTCATTTCTTTCAAGGCCGCTGCCATGCTGCCAGCACGCTCCCAAAGCCTGTCGGATTTTCTTGCCCAAGCGGGGAATCTCTCCTGCTCGCAGGGATATTTCCCGTAATGCTTCGAAATCCTGGAACCGTTCTTCATCGCCCTGATAAGGGAGCGGAGGGTTTTGAACCTCACTTTTCCGCGGAGAACGCCCCTGATGAGCACGGAAGCCATCCGCAGCATTTCCGGAAGAGAATACCGCAATTCCTTGTCCTCAGCCATGGCGGCGAAGGATTTTGCGTTGAAAATGACGTCGTGCTCAAAGAAAAATTCGTTTTCTTCCGGGGAGGTGCTCACGGCTCCGATCAGCGTCGCCAGCATCGCGGCATAAGCCCTGCCCTGGACAACGACATATTCCTTGTTGATCGGCCAGAGGTTTTCTTTTGAGAGCGGCTTGTTGCTTTTTAATAGCTTTGTGATGCACTTCACCGCGATGTCAATCTGGACCATGCTCGAGGTGATGCCCTCGCCAGCATGGGGTTTGGTCAGGCAGGCGGCATCGCCCGTGACCAGAAAATTGTCCGCGACGAAGGAGTAGGGCGGCCTTCTGTAAGGAGTTCTGCCCTTTTCCACACGCTCCAACTCATGGCGGGGGAGAGCAATCCTCTTTGTAAACTCCTTAAAGATCCTTTCCGCATGCTCATAACCCAAATTAGCGCCGATGCCGAGAATCGCGCCCTTGGAATCAAGCTGGGGCGCTTCCCAGGTTTTGTAATATACCCAGGAGCGGCTGCCATTCAGATAATCCTTTTCGTCGAGATAGCGGACATAGCGGAGAATGACATAGAACATTTCATCCGGTCCGATTTCAAAATTCTCGACGCCGTAGCCCTCCGGAAGGCGGCGCCGCGCCACGGAAGGTATCCCCGAACAATCGGCGACGATTTTTCCGTAAGCTTTCCGTTCTTCACCAGCTTCGGAATAAATTATGCCCTTGATCATTCCGTCCTCAAAAATGAAATCCTTGAAAGCGGCTCCGTATTTGATTTCCGCTCCTGCGGCTTCGGCCCAGCGGTTGAGCCTGAGCGTGTAGCGATGCAAACGCAGACCCACGGTCGGATTGCTTCCCCTTTTGGGATGGTTTCCGAAAGCGGAATACGCGGCCGTGGCGGAGAATTCGAAGGCATAATCGTCGCCTTCTTCGGGTTCGGGCAATTTGAAACGATCGAAATCTCTTTTCTGGATGTGGACGATGTCGTATTTATTCCCGATTTCCTCCTTGGGAAGTTTGTCGATGATGAGGATTTTAAAACCTTTTTCCGCAAGACGCCTGCCGAGATAGGAGCCGGAAGTCCCGGCGCCGACAATGATTCCATCATAAATTTCCATCTTTCAGAAACTCCTTTTCCATGATTCTGAAAGCGTCTATCGCGCCCAGCATGACCGCGGCAACGCCCCCGGCATTCTCGCTTTGTTGGCCGACGAAATAGAGCCCCCGGATCGGCGTTCTGTGGGGAGGGTATTTGACCCCCAGGCGCGGGACCAAACCGCCGAAGCCCGATTTTTGGAGATGGGCGAGACGGCGGTACTCAACCGGGGTCATGATCACTTTTTCCTTGATATGCTTGCTTAGGCCGGGAATATATTCTTCGGCATAAGCAATCAATTTTTCGGCATACTCTTCCTTCAAATCTTCCCAGTTACCTTCTTTGAGCGTGTCCGGGGCGACGGTGTAGATCGTCAGCGCATGGTGCCCGGGCGGTGCAAATTCCGGCGTGTGATAACTCGGAACGTAGATCAAAAAACCGTCCGCGCCCCCATGGTAGATGCCGTTTCGGAGCCGGGAAATCGCTCCCTCAAGGTCATAGGTTTTATAGTAATAGCAAAGCGCTGCTTTCTGGTATTCCAAAGGATTGATGTCGACACCCAGGTGCACCATGAAAACCGATTCCATGGCCCTGTGCTCCGCAAGAATTTTCAGAAATTCTTCATCGAGATGCTCTTTCCCTACCAAACCATAAAAGACCTCATGCGCGCCCCCGCTTGCGACTATGATGTCCGCTAAATCTTCCTTTCCATCAACCAGGACGCCCCTGACTCTGTTATCCTGTATCAGAATCTTCTCCACGGTCTTTCCGAGGATGATTTCGCCCCCGTTTTCCCGCACTTTGTCCGCAAGCGCCTCCGCAAGCCTCGCGACCCCGCCCACGAAATAACAATAGCCTTTGCGTACTTTTTTGCCTTTTTCATGCAGTGGAATGCGCTCATCGAAGGCGGTTTCAAGATTCAGGAGGGGCACTCCCAGAGCGGGAAATTCCTTCGGAGACGCGCAAAAATCAGCGAGAATGGCGGTGAAGAGGGTTTTGATGCGCTCGCTCCTGAAGAAATGGTCCATCAATTGCTGTGCGGACCAGTTCGCGTATTTTTTCACCTTCAGATAGAGAAAGAACTTCCTGAGTTTGCTGATTCCCGGAAGCGTCAGTTCCGCCATCGCCCCATAGAGGCGGTAGTAACTGTCGATTCCTTCTTTTTCGTCGGGAAAGAGTTCTTGCAGTCTCTCGCGGCGCCAATCGGGGCCACGATAG
>LFRY01000006.1:0-1616 GCA_001512995.1 Acholeplasmatales bacterium DTU067 | reverse complement strand
TGTTTTTGTCATAGATTCTGACTTTGACGCCTTTTTCCGAAAGCAGGACAGCGGACATCAGTCCGGATATGCCGGCGCCGACAATGATCGCTTTCATAGCTCCTCCTCATACTTTCTTTTTTCAGCCAAAGCGCGGGTTATTTTCGCATGCGCTTCGCGCGTGATCGGATATTTGATCAATAGGGGGATGCAGATCGCAAGCAAAACCACGGGAAGCAAAGCAAAAAGGATTCTGATGCCGAGGAGGGCGGATTCCGGCTGCACCACTTCTTCCTCAATGTAGCCCGCAAGCTCCAGACCCCAGCCGCTGATTGCCATCGCGAGCGCAGCCGTGATCTTGCAGACCATCCCCCACATCCCGTAATAAACGCCTTCACGTCTTTTTCCCGTATGCAATTCATCGTACTCCACGACATCGGGAAGCATGCTGTGCGGGCAGACCCACTGGCTGGAAAAACCGATCCCGGCAACGCTTGCGACAATGAAAATGGGTATCGCCGCTTGCGCAGGCAGGAAAAAAGCCACCAGGAGCGCGAGCGAAGCGATCCCGATCCCGAGCGCGTAAGTTTTTCCCTTCCCTATCCGGTCCGCGACAAACTTGCAGGGAACGAGGAACAGCCCCAGGATCCCCAGCAACAAAAACATTATCAAAGGAAGTTCCTGCTCCATGCCAATCGGATAGTTGATGAAATAAGGAAGCATCGTGGTGACAAGCGTGAAAGCGACGCTCATGATTCCGGAAATAATCAAAAAACTGACGAAGGGTTTGTTTTTCAGAGTGCTGAAAACGGCCTTCAAAGGCGGCATCCTGACCGGCTCGCTGTTCACCACTGATTTGAATCTTTTTGAAAAGCCGACCAGCATCACCGATGCCGCGGCAATCAATCCAAAGAACAGCCCGACCAAGCTCCAGGCACCGCGCTGGCTTAACCCAAATTGGTTTTGGAAGATTCCCGCAAGCATAGTGGTGATCGCCGCTCCGAAAATATAACCGATGACATTGAAAACCATCCGATGGGTCGCGATGCTCGTTCTTTCGTCATAATCGGTCGTGAGCTCCGCCGTCATCGCATAATAGGAGGTCGTGACCAGGGTGTGGAAGGTGTCAAAAAGCATCGCCGTGAGGAGGATGGCGAAAAAGGCAAGGACGGGTTTCATCCCCACCGGAAGCGAAAACATCAGCCAAAAAGAAAGCGCCAGCGGTATTGAGCAAAACATCAGGTATGGCCGCCTGCGCCCCCATCGCGATTTGGTTCTATCGCAAAGATATCCGAATAGTCCGTCATTAACTAAATCCCAGGTGAGCTTGCCGACCAACAAGGCCGTTCCCGCAAGCCCTGGACTGATTAATAAAACATCAGTGTAATAAAAGAGCATGAAAAATTGGATGCAAGAGGTGATAGCGGAAAGGCCGAAATCGGCGATTCCGAATTTAATTTTGCTTCCAACGCCCAGTTTCACATCCGTCATCTTCTTCCTTCCTTTCTTCTCCTCAAACGTTTTCAAATATACCTTAACATAAATGTCTTTTATTGTCAATATATCTTAACATAAATGTCTTTTATATACAATCGGAACATAAAAAGAGATTTCCCTCATAAATTTAAGAGAGGGAT
>LFRY01000023.1 GCA_001512995.1 Acholeplasmatales bacterium DTU067 | reverse complement strand
ATATCATCAATATTTATTTTTTCTTCGTCATATGTCACGGAAAGCGTCTCCGCCGCCAAATTGACGCTCGCGCTTTCAACATCCAGCTTCGAAACGCTTCTTTCAACGGCGCTTGCGCAGGCTGCGCAGGTCATTCCCGTGATTTTCAATGTTTCCTTTTTCATTTTCCAACCTTCTTCCTTTATTTATTATACCCGGGAAAACAAATTCGGTCAAAAAATGTGCATAAAATGTTTCCGCCGGAATGCAAAAATAGTATATGCACCCTGCATGCCGATTCGCCATATTATATATTAGAATGTCGAAAGAAAGGAGAATGCCATGAACAAACCTCGAGGCGCCGATAAATTCAGGATCCAACCCCTTCCCGAACCCCCTCCCTTCCGGCCCCCGTCGCAAAGCCTGCCGCTCAGACCCCCGCTTCCGGAATTCCTGCCGCCGATCGGAGGACCTTCTTTCGGAATGCAAAGATTCCGGCGCTGCCTGAACAGGGTTTCGGAAATATCCTTGCGCGGAGGGGGCAGAATCTGGTTCTATCCAACCGCAATCAGAAACCAAAACCTAATCGGTTTCCGTTGGCAACAATTTGATTGGGTGAGGTCATCCATCCCCCTTTTCAGAATCCGTTCAATTGATTGCTTTTAAAAAATGGCTAAAAAGCCATTTTTTTAATAGTATTCATCCATAATTTCACCGACGACGCGGTCGACGTTTTCCAAAACCCCGACAGCATAGGCGGGCTTTTTCGGAATCTCCAAGCTTTCGAGCAGCTTGCGGTCGATGTTGTCGCGGCATCTCACTTCCCGGAAAACCCCATATTCCAATAAATATTCCAAATACAGATTCATGAACGCTGCTTCTCTTGTGCCCTTAATTTCCAAAAGCCTCGCATCCAATTTCCTGTTTCCGGAAACATCCCAGAGCGCGCCCAAAGCAAGCAAAGCATCCCCGTGCTTCAAAGGCAGGTACAGCAAATCATATTCCACAACCATTCCGTTCCCTTCCAGTTTCTGAAAAGCTTCCCCGGTCTTTTCCTGATCGATGGCGGAGCGCGGAGATATCCGGAACATCTCTTCAAGAAAAGGAAAATAAAGATTGTCACATTCTTTAGTTTTCGGATTATAAATCCTGGTCGGGACTTCCATAAATTCTTGATTCGTCTTTTTGATTTTCCCGAAAGCGACCGCCCTGATCAATTGATAGAGATTTTCAAGAATCAGAAGCAAAACCTCTTTTTCTGCATCCGCAAGGCCCGCATTATGGCTCTCCCAACGCATGTGCCTCAAGACAGGATAGAAAGCCTCCCCCGGAAAACCTTTAAACAAATCCCTTTCCTCCGGTTCCAATTCACCGTACCTTTTATAATAAATCGCATAATGCTGGTAACGCCGATAGGATGAGATTTCGCTTTCATCAATGTTTTCTTTCAAACTCAAAAAATAATCAGCCTGCAGAGCATTCCTGCAGATGATGAATCCAAAATTTTGCGTGACGAGGGAACCCGTCACGCAAACCAATAACGGATCTTCATCTTCCATAAACATCTGGCAGTAATCTTCATTTCCCAAGTAATCCCAAGGGGCAAGCTGAAACAGCTTTTTCGATATTTCCAAAAATTTATCCAAACTAGACTACCTCGTTTCCAATATCCTTATCCCNNCAACCCAGCACGGAAAGCATTATTCCAATGGAATTTTCCGGACAAGATCGCTGCCGTCATCGAAAATGAACAAAGCATTCCCAAGCAAACAAGCATTGCTGGCTTTTCCCCTTATTTCATAAATGTTTGCATCCGCATTCAGATCGTAAACATAAGTCAAATATTCGTTGTCAATGTAGGCGGTGTAAACGGAAATCTC
>LFRY01000049.1 GCA_001512995.1 Acholeplasmatales bacterium DTU067 | reverse complement strand
GATGATTTATGTGGTTGCGGAAGAGTTGATTCCGGAAGCGCAAATGGGTTCGCACTCCAATGTCGGGACCGTTGCCGTCATGGTTGGATTTGCGGTCATGATGCTCTTGGATGTGGCTTTGGGATAGTTTGATCATAAAAGTAAATTATAAGCAAAAAAAGCTACCACATGTGGGTAGCTTTTTTGATGTACTGATGTCAATAATTTATGTAATAACCGAGAATCAAGAAACCGACCGTGACGATGAGGATGATTGCCTGTAGGATCCAGGTTTTTTTGATCCATTTGCCATAATTAAAGGAAGCCATTCCCAAAGCTATCAGAAGAACGGGGTTCGTGGGATAAATCAGGTCGGTGTAGCCGTCCGCGAAGACGAAAGCAAGCAGAGCCAGGTTTTTGGTGATGCCGATTTCCGAGGCGAGGACGGAAATGATGGGAATGATGAGAATGACCTTGGCGCTGGCGCTACCGATGAAGAATTGGATCACGAGCACCAAGAGATAGATGAAGAGCACGCCCAGAAGCGGGCTTTGGCTTTTAAAGGCATTTGCCGTCGCTTCGATCAACGTCGCCATGATTTTCGCGTCGTCCATGATGAATTTAATCGAACCCGCCAGCATCAACATGATGATCGCAGGGCTCATGCCGGCAACTCCGGAGGCGAACATTTTCATGAGTTTCTTGAAAGGAATCCGCAGGCAGGCTCCGGAAACCATGATGCCGACAAGGAAAGTCAGGGCAATGATCGGAATCGAGTAGGAGCTTAGGACTGAGATTGTGGAGGAGGCAGCGATGGCGATGAGAACCGCCAAAAAGAAGAGTGAATAAACTTTCAATGTTTTCCGGTCATAATCGAGGGAAAACTGTTTGAGTTTCTCTCTTCTTGCTTCATCGCTTTCGTAGGTCGGTGAGGATTTAGGATCTTTTTCGATTCTTTTTACATGAATGCGCATGAAAAGGCAGAGAAAAAGATACATCAATATGAAAATGATGATTCTGTACCAGATGTTCGTCGTCGGGCTGATGCCCATTTTCGCTGCGCCGAGGCCGATGGAAAAGGGGTTGGTGATCGCCGTCGAGAAACCGAAACCCGCAGCCAGCAAACACATCCCGAGGCCGGTGAAGGTGTCCCAGCCGAGTGAGAGCGCAAGCATGATGATAATCGGAAGCAGGGTCACGGATTCTTCAAAGATTCCGAAGAGGGCCCCGAAGAGCATGAAGGAGAGAATGACGATGTACATGAGCTTGAATTTATTATTCCGGAACCTTTTGATCAAATAACCGATGATCGAAGTGATGCCCCCCGTTTCGTGCATGATGTTGAAGGAGCCGGCCAGAATCAGCATGAAGAGCGCGATGACGATGACACTAATCCCGTCTGCAGAACCTAGCAGACGGAAGGGGGCTGTAATAAAAGACAGAAACGAATAACCCTTGCCCGGGAGTTCCTGGTAGACCAGATTCTCTCCGACCGTGATGTATTCGCCTTTTCCCAGAAAGAAGGTGAGTGCATAGGCAAGCACCATAAAACTGACAAGAATCACGCAGACGGTGATGAATGAACGTTTATTGATTTTAAGGATTTGTTCTTTTTCCATACTACTCATTATCCCTCAGATATTTGTTATACATTGCTTCCCCGACGACGGACCATTTGACACACTCGCGGATGTTTTCCGGAATGAAATAATAGAGCGTGTTGTCGTGGTAGATTTCAAAATCTTCATTCACTCCGAAAAGGATGGCCGGAATGTTTTCAATTTTGAAATGCACGGTCCTGATTTCCCCGTTGATTGTGCCGGTATAGGTCACACCTTTTTCCGTCAGGACGGTAACACCTTCGCCCGCTTTCTTGAAACCTTTGCCGTCGGGGTCGGGAAGTTTCAAAGAGACGCGGCTTTCCAGAATATAATTTTCCTTCTCCACATTCCTTGCTTCCGTCTCCTTTTGGAAGAGATACCAATCGCGGATGTTTTTTGGTATCAAGGGATTGTTTGCTTCGAATTCATAGTAAGGGTTGAGTTTTACTTCCGTGCCGCAGTGGGAGCAGGTAAGTAGGTTGCCTTTGGCGGTGAAGGTGTATTCATGTTTGCAGACGGGGCAGATGTAGAGGATGTGCTCCAACCCTTCCGCAAACCTCTTCCCCCTGTATCGGATTCTTTTTTCTTCCTGCCATTTGAAATCGTCATAGGCAAGCTTTTTTTCCAAAAAGGCCTTGATTTCCTCCGCGTTCATCGCTTTGCTGTCTTCCGCGGTGAGGATTTCTTCGACTTCGATTTCCACCCTGCCCCTCCTCATGTTTTTCGCCCATTTCGGAAAAGTGAGATAGCCGCCCTTGATTTTTGCCATCACGACCGGCACGCCCAAATGCTTCACCAGTTTTTCGGTCGCGGGGGCGAGGGTTTCCATGCAGCCGTAAGCGCTGAGCCTTCCTTCCGGAGCAAAGCCGAGAACGCCTTTGGCGCGGATGACGCGCTTGATGTTCCTCATTGAAGAAAGATCGGGATGGTAGAGGAATTTTGGAAAGCTGCCCATGTAATGGAGGAATCTTCCGAAGCGGTAATTGCAGAAGTAGTAGTAAGCGACGATTTGATTGACTTTCCGCGGGAAGAGGGGGACCATCGAATAAGCAAAGTCAATTTTCGAAGGATGGTTATACAGGAGGAGAAAGGGGGGTTCGATCTTGTCCACGTCTTTCACCCTGTATTTCACCCTCAGCCTCGGAAAGAGAATGCATCTCAGGACGAAGTACAGGAGGTAATAAATAAAGGTTCCGGGAAGCCGCACAGAACTTTGGAAATACACCATGTTCTTGATCGGCCTGTTCGTGAGAAAACGGATGATTCTTTTGTAGTATCTGGCAACTAAGATGGTGAGCAGGAGGAAGATCCCGATCAGAATGAGAGCCGTGGTTTTATCCGCAAGCATCAAAAAATTCCCCAGGGCGATGTTGATCAGGGTCGAAGGCATGGCCCCGAGTGTCGTCAGCAGGAAATAACGCGGGTAGCGCATTTTCGCTTTCGCCGCTGTGAAGGCGATTAAACCATATGGAAAGACGGGAATCATATAAAGAAAAATGATGAACCAGGTGAAAAAATTTTGTCCGCGGCGGAGAGCTGCGTCTTCGATTTCCGCTAGCTCCTTGTTCGCATACAATTCCTCCGATTTGGAACCGATCTTTCGGAAAATGATGAAGATGGCGAGGTTTCCCAAAACGATTCCGGCAAGGCAGGCAAGGAAGGCCAGAACCCGGCCGAGGCTGATGGCAGCGATGATTTGAATCGGCGTGCCGGGGATGACCGTAAAAATGATGCAGAAGGTCTGCGTCAGCGACACAAAGAAAAAGCTCCAAAAACCGTAACTTTGAAACTTCTCAGTTATCGGATCCCAAGAACCCGTATCATAAGCGAGGCTGATCGCATGCCGGAACTCATATAGCAATAGCAATAATCCGCCCAACAAAGAAAATAAAAATATATATGAGATTGTTTTTTTGATCCGTTTCAGTTTCATATTCTCCTCGCTTTCAAGATTTCATGTTATTATAACACAGTAAATTCAAAAAGTTAAGATATTTTCCGACTTGTTCATGTTTCTCATTCCCAGAAAAAGTATATAATAAGAATATGGGGAATTCTGGCGGGAAAAACAATGAGGAGCCAAACAAAGAAAAGGAACGAATCGCCGCAGTTTCTTCAGGCATCGTCGCCGGTTACGTGAGTGAATATCTGGAAAATGTGTTTTTCAACATCCTCAACCGAGAAGAAAACATATTGAAGGACAATTTTGAATTCAGCGATTATTTGGTTTCAATCATCCAGGGTTGGGCGGGCGGGCTCCTGGAGGATAAACTCGGAGATTTCCATGCCCTCATTGTCGGAACCGGCCTCCAATATGTCCTCTATGCCGCAATCGACGAAATCAGAGGCAAGGAGGTTACATATGATTTCATATTCGATTTTTTAACCGATGTCTTCATAATTTCTTTATTGACTTTTGGATACCGGGTTTTGTTTCCGAAAAATGATAACAACGGCACTTTCTTTGCGTTTGAAGATTTCAGCCTTGAGATTTTGATATCCTTATATTATGCTTTGAAAGCGCGCATCAGGAACGGAAATTCCCAAAAAAAAGCTAAGGGGTTGTAAAAAAAGGAAAATCAGGGTATAATAATGGGAAAAGAGAAAAAGGAGAAAAAAATATGGTAGTTGTTAGAGAAATCAAAGAGAAACGGGATATTAAAAAATTCATCGATTTTCCCAATAAATTATATAAGGACAACCCCTATTACATCCCCCCATTTTTCGGTGACGAACTGAACACTCTCAACAAGGAAAAGAACGCGGCATATGAATATTGCGAGACCAAATTCTTTCTTGCTTACCGCGAAGGCAAGATCGTCGGTCGCATCTGCGCTTTAATCAACCATGCCTATAACGAAAAGAAAAATCTCCGCCAGATGCGTTTCTGCCGCTTCGATGTCATTGACGATCTTGAAGTCACGAAGGCTTTGTTTCAGAAGGTGATGGATTGGGCGAAGGAAAGGGGATTGAACCAGATCATCGGTCCGATCGGGTTTAACGACATGGACAAACAGGGAATGCTTGTGGAGGGGTTTGAGGAAGAGGGGAGTACGTTCACCATCTACAACCATCCCTATTATCCCCGCCATTTGGAGGCTTTAGGTTTTTCAAAAGATGTGGACTGGGTGGAATACCAGATTTTCATGCCCAAGGACAGGGGCGAGAAGGTCAACCGCCTTGCCAACGTGATATCCAAGCGTTATGGCTACAAGGTTTTGAAATTGAAGAAACGCAAGGAAATGGGCCCCTACATCAAAAAAGCATTCGACATCATCAACGAATCGTTTTCGCCTTTGTACGGAGTCGTGCCCATCACCGACAAGCAAATCGATACAATCATCAAACAATACGTTACTTTGATCAATTTGGATTTTCTGATTCTTGTTACTGATAAGGATGACGAACTGATCGGTTTCGGCCTGCTCGCTCCCTGTTTGAACGCAGCGACGAAAAAATCCAATGGCAGGCTCTTTCCCTTCGGTATTTTACGTGCGCTCCGCGCTCTTAAAAAATTCGACGTCCTTGACATGTACTTGATTGCCGTGAAACCCGCCTACCAAAATCTGGGCGTAAACGCGCTGATACTATCGGAGGGAGTCAAGGCGGCAATCAGGCATAATGTAAAATTGGCGGAAACCGGTCCAGAGTTGGAACACAATACCCAAGTCCGCTCGCAATGGAAAGATTTCGAATACCGCCAACACAAGCGCCGGCGTTGTTACAAATTAGACATCTAAAAAAATAAAAACCTTTGACTTTTAGGACCAAAAGTAGTATAATACTTATGTTGCAAATCGGGCTACCGCACAGAAGAGGTTTTTAAGTTTTGTCACCTCTATGGCGTGTTCCTAATACTTGATGAGGAGGTGCAGTGATGTTTGCAATAATCGAAACCGGCGGTAAACAGTATCGCGTTCAGGAAAACGATGTTCTCTACATCGAAAAGCTGGATGCGGAAGAAAACCAGGAAATTGTTTTCGATAAAGTCTTGATGGTAAACAATAAAGTCGGTTCGCCGTATGTGAAAGGAGCGAAAGTTACCGCTCAAGTCGAAAAACACGGCAAGAACAGGAAAATCATTGTTTTCAAATACAAGGCCAAAAAGAATTACCGCAAGAAGCAGGGCCATCGTCAGCCCTACACGAAGGTAAAAATCCTGGCAATCGAAGGTTGAAATGATTAAGGTCAATGTCGTTAGCACGGATGTGATTGAAAAGATCACGGTTTCCGGGCATTCGGGCTATGCGGAAGCGGGCGCGGACATTGTCTGCAGCGCCGTTTCAACCGCCATGTATCTCAGTTTGGGTCTGATCGAAAAGGTCTGCCCGAAATATGATTTCAAAAGTGACGAAAAAAATGCTTTGATGGAACTTACTATTATCGAAACTAACGAGTTCACGGAAATGGTTCTGGAAAATCTCGTTGCCAGCCTCGAAGGCATAAGTTCCGATTATGCCGATTATCTGCAGGTGAAAATTAAAAAAAGGAGGTAAGCTTATGCTGAGAATTAATATACAGTTTTTCGCTTCCAAAAAGGCCGGAGGCTCCACAAAGAACGGGCGCGATTCCCGGGCCAAAAGGCTGGGCATGAAATTGTCCGACGGTCAATTCGCGAGCGCGGGCTCGATCATTTTCAGGCAGCGCGGAACGAAAATACATCCGGGAAATAATGTCGGCCGGGGAGGCGATGACACGCTCTTTGCTTTGGTTGACGGATATGTAAAATATGAGCGCAAAGGCCGGGACAGAAAACAGGTCTCCGTCTATGCGACAAGATGACATGCACTTTCAAGTGCATTTTTTTAAAATGATTTTAGTCGGTGTAGATTATGTTCATTGATGATGTAAAAATTTTTGTCAAAGGAGGCAAGGGTGGAAACGGTGCAGTTGCTTTCCGTCGCGAAAAATACGAGCCTCTCGGAGGTCCGGCCGGAGGGGACGGCGGAAAGGGCGGCAGCGTGATTTTTGTGGGCGACGAAGGGCTCACGACTTTGCTTGATTTCCGCTACCAAAAACACATCGTCGCTCCCGACGGCGAAAACGGAAAACCGAAGAATTGTTACGGAAGGGACGGAAAAGACATCCGTGTCAAAGTCCCTGTCGGTAGCGTCGTCACTGATCTTACAACCGGAGCCGTGCTTGCCGACATCACGCGGCACGGTCAGGAAGCGGTCATTGCCCGCGGCGGCAGGGGCGGCCGCGGAAACACCCGTTTCGCGACCCCGAAAATACCCGCTCCGGAGTTTGCTGAAAAAGGCGAGGCCGGAGAAGAAAGAGAAATCAGGATTGAATTGAAGATTCTGGCCGATGTCGGCCTGGTCGGCTTTCCGAATGTCGGAAAATCGACTTTGATTTCCGCACTCTCTTCCGCAAAACCCAAGATCGCCGACTATCCCTTCACCACCCTCGTTCCCAACCTCGGAGTCGTGCAAGCGAAGGACGGAAGAAGCTTCGTTGCTGCCGACCTTCCCGGTCTGATCGAGGGGGCGAGCGAGGGAGCCGGGCTCGGTTTCAGGTTCTTGAAACACATCGAAAGGACGCGCGTCATCGTCCATGTCCTCGACATGGCGATCAAAGACCGCGATCCCCATGCTGACTATCTTACAATTAACCAGGAATTGGAAAACTATAATCCGAAACTCCTCCTCCGCCCGCAAATCATCGCCGCCAATAAAATGGATCTCCCGGAAGCGGAAGAAAACTTAAAAATACTCAAGGAAAAAATCAGGGACGTGCCGATCATTCCGGTGAGCGCCTATGCACGACGCAATCTGGATGAGCTCGTCTATAAAATAGCGGACGTTTTGGACTCCGTGGCCGTGGACGCATTTTTGGAGCCCGTGCGCGAAGAAATCGTGGAATATAAATTCACGCCTGCGCCCCCGCCCTTCACGATCACGAAGGCGGAGGACGGAGTTTATGTTGTCGACGGTCCGGCAATCAGAAGGCATTTCGAAAGGACGAATTTCGACCGCGAAGAAGAGGTTAAACGCTTCGCGCAGCGCCTCCGGAGGCTCGGCGTCGATGAGGAATTGCGGAAACTCGGCGTCAAGCACGGGGACCCCGTGCGGGTGATCAAATACGAATTTGAGTTTTGGGATTGATGCTACCGGATTCCGGAGCATACATTTGTACAGAAATTTTATAAATCTTATGGGACCCTGAGCGGCCCGAAAAGGAGAAAAACATGAAAAGAACTTTGGTAAATGAAAGAATCCGTTCGCTGGTACTTACAGCCATTTTCATCGCTTTGATTACCGCCTTTACTTTCATTCCCCAAACAGGTTACATCACGATTACTCAGATTGCTTCCATCACGACGCTCCACATTCCCGTCATTATCGGCGGCATCCTGTTGGGCAGAAAAAATGGTTTGTTGCTGGGGTTTGTGTTCGGATTGGGTTCGATGATTCGTAGTTTCATGGACCCCGTTTTTCATGCCCCCTTCACCAATCCCCTGCTTTCCGTGGTTCCGAGGATGTTCATCGGTTTCATCGCCCATGACATCCACCGCCTCTTTACGAAACTCATGAAAAAGGAAAAACTGGCCTATCCCCTCTCCCTGGGTGTGGTCACCTTCCTGCATTCAATCACCGTGATTCCTTTGATCTATCTTTTTGTAAAGACGGGATTCCATTTTTATGCGGATCTCTATCCCCATGACTTTGAAGGATTTCTCGTCGTGATTACGTCCATTTTCTCGATAAATTCTTTAATTGAGATTGCGCTTGCGGTTCTTGTCGGCACTCCGATTTTGATTGCTTTGAAAGCAGCGGAAGAAAAAGAGGGCGGGCAGGGAGAACTGGGTGAGGACAAATAGCCTGGAATCAGGCTACTTTTTATTTCCAAATGCTTTTCTTTGTGTTATAATCAAAGCATAGGAGGAGAAAATGGAAAAAGTAAAAATCGCAATTTTGGGATTCGGTCAACGCGGCTTCGTATATGCCAACATCATCAAGGAATATCCGGATGAAATGGAACTGGTGGCGGTTTGCGAAATCAATCCGGTCAAGAAACCCTTAATCATGAATCTCTTTCAGATTCCGGAAGATAAATATTTCCTGAACGACGAAGAATTTTTCAAACAAGGAAAACTTGCCGACATCCTCGTCATTTCCACAATGGACCGCGACCATTACCGTCAGGCGATGATCGCTCTCGATTTGGGCTATGATTTGCTATTGGAAAAACCGATCTCAATCGAGCGGGAAGAAATCCTGGCGATAGCCCAAAAAGCCAAGGAACTTGGCAGGCGGGTCGCGATCGCCCATGTCCTCAGGTACACTGCCTTTTATCAGAAAATCAAGGAACTGATTCAAAGCGGTAGGCTCGGAAAAGTCACCACCATCTCGCAGACGGAACATGTGGGCTATTACCATTATGCCCACAGCTATGTCAGGGGGAATTGGCGGAAAGCGGATGTGAGCGCGCCGATGATTTTGGCGAAAAGCTGCCATGATTTGGACATCATCCGCTGGCTCGTGGACAAGAAATACCTGTCCCTCTCTTCCTTCGGATCGCTTTCCTATTTCAAAGAAGAAAACGCTCCGGAAGGCGCAGCCGACCATTGCTATAAATGCAAGGTCGAATGCCCCTTCAATGCCGTTGAGTTTTATTCCAAGAATCCGCTCTGGATGATGATTTTCTCGCTCGAACAGGATCCGGTAAAGGTTTTGAGCGACGAAAGCCTATCTTATTCCCGTTGCGTATACAAAAGCGACAACGACGTCGTCGACCATCAGGTCGTGAATATCCTCTTTGAAGACGACATCACCGCCTCCTTTGTCATGACCGCTTTCTCAAACGAAATCCACAGGAGCATCAAGGTCCACGGCTCGAAAGCGGAATTGGAGGGGGATTTGGAAAAGTCGGAAATCATTTTGAAACCCTATGGCAAGGAACAGGAAATCATCGATGTGCGGCAATTGGCAGACGACTTTTCCTACCATTCCGGCGGAGACAGGCAGATGCTCGTTGATTTCGTAAGAAATGTAAAAAAAGGTGAAAAAGTTTCCGGCCTCACCGACATCGAAAACGCCGTCGAAAGCCATTACATGGCGCTCGACGCCGAGGATTCGCGCCTTGCGGGCGGAAAACTCATTCCCTCAACTTATTTAAAAGTTTTGGAAAAATAAGGGCGCAAGCCCTTTTTTTAAGGGAGAATTGCGGAAATATTGTAATATTACAGAAAACTATGGTATAATTTATTAGCATTGCGGGTGAGAACATGTACGAAAAGATTGACAAGATGCAGTATACGCCGATGATGAGGCAGTTCCTGGAGATCAAGGAACAGTTTCCCGACACCCTGGTCTTTTTCAGGCTCGGGGATTTTTACGAGATGTTTTTCAATGACGCCATTGTCGCTTCCAAAGAATTGGAAATCGTCCTCACGGGAAGGGACGCGGGTGCCCCGGAAAGGGTGCCGATGTGCGGAGTTCCCTATCATAGCGTGAATTCCTACCTTGACAAACTGACCGAAAAGGGTTACAAGATTGCGATTGTAGAACAGGTTGAGGATCCTGCGGAAGCGAAAGGCTTGGTTGCGCGGGAAGTGGTGCGGATCATCACCCCCGGAACCGTTACCGAAGGCGGGACTTTGGACGAAAAGGGAAACAATTTTCTTGTTTCCGTATCGGAAGAGCGGGATCGCTACATCCTAAGTTATTCCGATTTGTCCACGGGAGAAAATTATCTCACCAACATTCCCCACAGCAACGACATCCTGATTTCTGAAATTCTAAAAATCAAAACCAAAGAAATTGTCGTCGGCGAAGATTTCAATCTCAACATTCTCTCGCCCCTGAAGAACCTCACGCCGATCGTTTTTTCGCTCGAAAACAATACCGCCCCCCCGTCCTATCTCAAAGGTTTGGGAGAAGGCTTGGATAGAGCCGAAGAACAGAATTTCTTCCGGCTCATAAACTACATCATCAGAACCCAGAAGCGCACTTTGGTGCACATGCGCAAAGTCGAAAAATACGACAGTTCCGAATTCATGAAAATCGATCTCGCATCGCGCAGGAATTTGGAACTGACTGAAACCCTCCGCTTTCAGGACAAGAAGCACACCCTCTTTTCCATCCTCGACAAATGCGTGACCGCGCTGGGAAGCCGTTTCTTAAAAAAGCAGATCATCTTCCCCTTGGTTTCAAAGGATAAAATTGAGAAGCGCTACGATGTGATCGACAGAATGAAGAAAAGTTTTTTGGAAACCGCGGAGCTCAGAAAAACGCTGGAGGCGGTCTATGATTTGGAAAGGATCGTCGGAAAAATCTCCTATGAGAGTGCCAATCCCCGGGATTTCCTGCAATTGAAAAGATCCTTGGGGGCGCTCCCTAAAATCAGGAAGCTTACGGAAAAAATCGGGATTGATGATTATTTTGATTTTTCCGAGGACTATGAGAAGATCCTTGCCCTGCATGACTTGATCGAAAGAAGCATTCTCGAAGACGCTCCCCTCTCTCCTAAGGAAGGGGGCGTGATCAAGGACGGGTATTCGGAAGAATTGGACAAACTCAGAAAGATAAACGACGAAGGAAAAGATTATCTCCTCGATTTAGAAGCGCGGGAAAGGGAGAGAACCGGCATCAAGAATCTGAAAGTCGGTTACAACCGCGTTTTCGGTTACTTCATTGAGGTGACCAAAGCAAACAAGGAGCTTGTAAAAGAGGAGCATGGATACATCAGAAAGCAGACTCTCGTCAATTCCGAACGCTACATCACGCAGGAACTGAAGGAAAAGGAAGCGGCGATTCTCAGGGCGGAAGAGAAGACCCTCGCTTTGGAATATGGGCTCTTTGTCGAAATCCGCGACGAAGCGAAGAATTATGCCCATGAATTGCAGGATCTTGCCAAGAAAATTGCGGAGCTCGACATGCTTTCCGCTTTCCAAACCGTGGCCAACGAAAACAATTATGTCCGTCCCGTGCTTGCGGAAGACAATTCGCTCGAAATCAGGGCTTCGCGCCATCCCGTCTTGGAGAAATTCACCGACCGTTTCATCCCGAACGATCTCGTCATGAGTGCCGAGGACACCGTGCTGTTGATCACGGGCCCGAACATGGGCGGGAAATCGACCTACATGCGCCAAATCGCCCTGATTGCGATCATGGCCCAGATCGGATGCTTCGTGAGCGCGAGGAGCGCGAAACTCCCGATTTTTGACGCAATCTTTACGCGCATCGGCGCAGCCGACGACATCGTGAGCGGACAGTCGACCTTTATGGTGGAAATGAGCGAAGTCAACAACGCCCTGAAAGGCGCCACGGAGAGAAGCCTGATTCTCTTTGATGAAATCGGGCGCGGCACCGCGACATACGACGGCATGGCGCTCGCGCAGGCGATCATCGAATTCGTCCACAACCGCATCCGCGCGAAAACCCTCTTTTCCACGCATTATCATGAGCTCACCGTTCTGGAAGAGGATCTGGAAAACCTGCGGAACGTCCATGTCAGCGCTGAGGAAGTGCATGGGGAAATTGTCTTTTTATATAAAGTCCGGAAGGGCCCGGTTGACAAAAGCTACGGCATCAATGTCGCGAAATTAGCTTCGCTTCCCCTCGAAGTCACGCTCAGAGCCGAAGATTTGCTTCACAAATTGGAAACGAGCCGCGCCCAGGACAAAAAACATCTTTCGATTAAGACCTATCAGCCCCCGCTCCTCTATGATTCAAAAACGGAAAAAGAAACTTTGGCTTTGGAAAAAATCAAAAGCCTCGACATCGACAGGATGAATCCCCTGGAGGCTTTAAACGCATTGGCTGAATTGCAGAAATTATTGAAAAAGTAGGTGCTCCCATGGCAAAAATCATCAAGCTTGACCAACATACCGCCAATTTAATCGCAGCCGGAGAAGTGATCGAAAGACCCGCTTCGGTCGTGAAGGAACTGGTAGAGAATTCGATTGATGCGGAAGCGAGGAACATCGAAATTAACCTCGTCGATGCAGGGATCACGGAAATCGTCGTCTCCGACGACGGCGTCGGCATGGATCCTGCCGATGCGCGGATGTGCGTCGAGCCCCATGCCACGAGCAAGATCAGGGACAAGCAGGATCTCTTCCGGATCACGACGCTGGGCTTTCGAGGCGAAGCGCTTCCCTCTATTGCCTCCGTTTCCCATTTCCGCCTGAAAACCAGCACCGACGGACACAAGGGCATTCTCTATTCGCTGAAGGGCGGAGCCTTCGTGAGCGAAGCCGTCATTGCCTGCCCCCGGGGAACGGAAATAACCGTCCGTAACCTCTTTTTCAACACCCCCGCAAGGCTCCAGAATCTTCAGTCCCAGTCCCAGGAACTGAGCCACATCACCGATTATGTCAGCAAAATCGCGCTCGCGCGCCCGGACATCGCCTTCAAACTGACAAACAATGACCGGGTATTGCTTCAGACATACGGTAATGGCAATCTCCTGGAAGCAATCTCGCAGGTTTACGGTTTGGAAATCGCGAAGCACATGCTTTCCTTCTATGAATCCGTCGGCTATTTCCAGGTGAGCGGTTTCGCTTCGGACCTCAATGTCTCCCGGGCAAACAAATTGCAAATCACCATCATCGTGAACGAACGCGTAATCAAAAACCATGCTGTCACGAATGCCGTGCTTGCTGCCTATAAAGAACGCCTGGTCATTGGCAGGTATCCGCTCGTCGTTTTGAAAATCAGCGCCGATCCTGCACTGATCGATGTCAACATCCACCCGGCGAAGCTCGAAGTCCGCTTTTCCGCCGAAAACGAACTCCTGAATCTCGTCACCCATGCCATTTCCTACGCCCTCCACAATTCGGAGTTGATTCCGGAAGCCGAGGAGAAGAACCCCGTCCCCCTACCGCCTGCGGAAGAGAAAGCGGAAGAAGAATTTTTGGATATCGGGCTTGAAGAAGAAACTCATTTTGAGGATGATTTGGACGAACTCCTGCGGATGTTTGAAGTTGATCAGGAAGAACCGCGGCAATATCCAAAAGAAGAACTGATCAAGGAAGAACCGCAGGAACCGCCCCGCTTCGAACAGCAGGAATACAGTTTCATTGAAGAAGAGGGCGAAAGAGAATCCCTGCTTCCGAAAATGTACTACATCGGGCAACTCCATGGGACATATCTCCTCTTTCAGGACGAAGAAAATTTCTATATGATTGACCAGCACGCTGCCTATGAGCGGATCAATTACGAAAAGATAAAAAGAGAACTTCAAAAAGATCGGAACATCAGCTATGAGCTTTTGATTCCCATAAAACTCAATTTTACCATCTCCGAATCATTGCTGCTTGCGGAAAGGATTGAAGAACTCCGCAATCTCGGCATCATCATTGAAGATTTCGGTTCCGGAACCTATACTGTCCGGGAAATCCCGATTTGGATACCCAAGGGGTCGGAAAGGGAGTTTGTGGAAGAGATCATTAATGCGGTGATCAAAAGGGGCAAGGTGGAGCGCATCGAATTCCTGGATTCGCTTGCGAAGAACTTGGCCTGCAAGCGTTCGATCAAAGCCAACCAATACCTGGACAAAAACGTCATTGATTATCTGATCGGCGACCTCAGCCGCTGCGAAAATCCCTACAACTGTCCGCACGGAAGGCCGATCATCGTGAAATTTAAGAATACGGAAATCGAAAAATGGTTTCGGAGGATTGTCACGTGAAAAAGGTCATCGTTTTGACGGGGCCGACAGCCGTTGGAAAAACCGACCTTTCCCTAAAAATCGCCAAGCATTTACGAACGGAAATCATCAACGCCGACGCTTCCCAGTTCCGAAAGGGACTCGATATCGGCACCGCCAAAATCAAGCCGGAAGAAGCGGACGTTCCCCATCATTTGCTTGATTTTCTCGATACGGAAGCCGAATTTTCCATCAGGGATTACCAAATCCTTGCCCGCAAAAAAATTTCCGAACTGCACGGGCGGGGGCTGATCCCGCTTCTGGTCGGAGGCTCCGGTCTCTACATCAACGCCGCGCTCGGGGATTACCGCCTTGATGCTCCCGGAAGGAATCTGGAATTCGAAAAGCAATACCTCGCATTAAGGAACCAAGAACTCCACGCCCTCTTGGCGGCTCATGATCCCGATGCGGCCCGGAAGATCCACCCGAACAACAGAAGGAGGGTGCTCCGCGCGCTCGAAGTTGCCCTTTCCGGAGAGAAAATCAGCGACAATCTTACCGGAAGTCGCCTGCTCTATGACGCGCTCATCATCTGCCTGGTGACGGATCGGAAAACCCTCTATGGACGCATCAACAGCCGCGTTTCCATCATGATTGACAACGGCTGGCTTGATGAGGTCAGAGGTTTGCTTGCAAAAGGCGTGGATCTTAAGAAAGTCAAAGATATTGGTTACCGGGAGCTTGCGGAATACATCGAGGAGGGCGGGGATTTGGATGCCGTCCTCGAGGACATCCGGAAAAAAACCAGGAATTACGCAAAAAGGCAACTTACTTGGTTCAAAAACAAAATGGATTGCGTGTTTGTGGAAATGGATTACCGGAATCCCGAAATGACGGAAAAGAAAATCAAGGAACTATTGGCAGACTTCCTAAGAAGGGACTGATTCAATCAGTCTTTTTCTTTTTTAATATAATATTTTTCCCCGTCATATAATGCTTTAGGTGATGCCATGAAAAGAATTCTGTTTTTCATCCTCGTTTTATCTTTTTGCCTTTCTGTCAAAGCAAAAACAACCCGGGAAACATCGATTTCCATGAGCGCGGGGGGCGCGATTCTGATGGAAAAAGACAGCGGTCGCATCCTTTACCAGAAAAACATCAATGTCAGATTCCTGACCGCTTCCCTTGCGAAAATCATGACTGCGCTGGTGGCAATCGAGCACGGGGACCTGAGCGAGTATTACATTGTCGATGAAGATGCCGCCCGCCAGGAAGGTTCAAGCCTTTATCTGGAAGCTGGCGACAAGGTTACGCTCAAGGACTTGCTCTATGGGTTGATGCTTAGGAGCGGAAATGATGCGGCGGTGCTAATCGCAAAAAACGTGTTCAAGGATTACGATCATTTCATCTACATGATGAACGAGACCGCCAAGAAGATCGGTATGACAGATTCCGCTTTTGCCAATCCCTCCGGTTTGGATGAGGAAAATGCAAATTTTTCAACCTGCTTCGACCTGGCGCTCCTGATGGCCTATGCTTTGGACAACAATCTCTTCCGTAAGATTGCGGGCACGAAAACATACAGCATCATAACCGAAAAAGGAAATGTCATCGACTGTTATAACAAACATCATCTCCTCCATTCCCTGGATTATGTCTCCGCGGGAAAAACGGGGTATACGAGCAAAGCAAAGCGGACCCTCGCAACCAGCGCCATGGCGGACGGCATGGAATTGATTGCCGTGACCATGAACAGCAACAACGACGATTATTCCGTCCATCGCCGGCTGTTTGAGTACGGTTTTTCGAATTACGAAATGTTTATGGTTCTAAAAAGGCAGATCATCAAAGTGAACGACGATTTTTACACGGAAACACCGATCATCCTCGAGGACATCAAATACCCCGTTTTGGAAAACGAAAACGTCACCTGCACGATCAAACTCCTGAAAAACCCCGGTTCCAAACTCATCATCGGCCAGGCGGTCATCGTGGTCAATGGCAAAGTTGTCAAGCGGGTGAACATCTACAGGTATTACTGATGAATAGGATTTGGGTCTTTCTCATTCTCTTTTGTCTCCTCTATGGCCTGCTCAGGGGGAGGAGCGAAGAAATGATCCGGAACCTATTGGAAGTTCCGAACAAAACCGTGTCGGCATTGCTTAAGATCGGCGGGCCGGTCATCTTTTACGCCGGCCTCCTGGAGATTGCGTCGGCGAGCGGCCTGATCAAGAGACTTGCTGAACGCTTTTCTTTCATCATCAATAAACTCTTTCCCACTCTTTCCGCTCCTGCCCGCGAACATGTCGCCCTCGCACTCGTCGCCAACCTCCTGGGCCTCGGGGCTGCCGGAACGCCTTCCGTCATCAAAGCACTGAAACTAATGCGCCGGGAAAAAAAAGAAGAACCTTCTCCGGAGATGGCGAGGTTTCTGCTTTTGAACGTTGCCTGCTTCACCGTTTTTCCGGTCACCGTCTTGAGCGTCCGAAAAATTTTCTTTGCAAAAATAAATATGGAACTGCTTCCTTTTTTTATTCTGGCTTCCTTCTTTTTAAGCATCGTCGCCCTTCTGATATCAAAGATACCGGAGCGGAAAAATGTTAGTTAATCATCTCCTGATTGCCTACATCGTTTTTGTCGTTTTCTATGGTTTCTTAAAAAAAATCAATTGTTTCGAAGCATTTGCCGCGGGCGTGAAAGAAGGAACCATCACCGTTGTCAACATGTATTCGTACTTCCTTGGTTTTGTTTTGCTCGTGAATATGATCGAAAGCTGCGGGATTCTTGCTGATTTGGGAAGTTTATTCCAGCGCATGGGTTTTTCACCCTTGGTTTTTGTCCAGGCATTGCTCCGCCCCTTTTCCGCGGCTTCCTCTTATGCCCTGATGCTGGAAATTTACGGGAGTGCGGGCGTGGACAGTTTTTCCGGAATCCTGTCCGCTTTCATCCACGGCATAAGCGACGCCTCGGTTTTTATCATTGTTTTTTATTGCGGTGCTGCAGGCATCAAAAAATATTCGCGGACACTTTTGGGCGGAATTTTTTTAAACATCATCGGTTTCTTCCTGGCCTATATTTTTGCTTTGTTGCTATCTTGAAGAGGTTATGCTTGTTTTTTTCTGAAAAAAATATATAATAAAGAATAGAGCGCGCAGACTGGATATGATGTACATGGAAAGATTGCAGAAATTGATTGCGAAAAGCGGCTATTGTTCGCGAAGAAAAGCGGAAGAATTGATCAAAAAGGGAAAAGTTGCCGTCAACGGCAAAATCATCACGGAAATTGGTTACAAAGCCTCGTTCCGCGATTTGATCACGATCGAGGGTGTGCCCATTTTTCCTGAGGAAAAAGTATATTTATTGATGAACAAACCGCGCTCCGTCATCACCTCGACAGCGGACGAAAAGGGGAGAAAAACCGTGCTTGATCTTCTCCCGGAAAAATACCGGCGCTACCGTCTCTACCCGGTCGGGCGCCTTGACTATGACGCGAAGGGCGTGCTCCTGCTAACCAATGACGGGGATTTCATGAATGCTTTGGTCGGTCCCCGTTCCGATGTGGAAAAGGAATACCTGGTGCGCGTCGAAGGGGTCCTTTCCCGAAAGCAGTTAAAAACGCTTGAAAAAGGCATTCAGCTCGGGGATTACCGCACGTTGCCCTGCAAAACATATCTCCGGGAAGCAAGCACCAAAAAGAATTCCTCATTGGCGGGAATCATTCTCAAAGAAGGGAAATACCATCAGGTGAAGGAGATGTTTGCCGCGCTCGGACATCCAGTCAAGCGCCTGACGAGGATCCGTTTCGGAGAACTCACCGCGGAAGGTTTGCAGGCGGGGGAAGTCAGGGAACTTAAGCCCCATGAAATCAAGAAATTGCTTGGAAAAATAAAAACTTATCAGATGTATGATTGTAAATGATTTGAGACCAAATAAGTGAAAGAAGAGATAACAAAGGGGTTTAAGGGGGAATGTGTCCCCCTTAGTATCTGGGGCGCGCGAGTGAACTGTAAGAAGATATCTCCCTGTAGAAGTAAATGAACCGCTCTCTGGAGGCCTCATCTATTGCAGTGTACTGATAATATCGATAATCGTCCATAGGATTGGCATTACATTCTCGAGGAACGTACTTGACGTCAATTTGGATCTTTTCTCCGAGTTTTTCAGGAGTATGGTATTTTTTGAGCCTGCGTTTTTTCTTGGGTTTAGGCTTAATAACCAAGCCTGACTAAAACGCGATATAAGCTGCAATAATGCCTTGAATATCCGTATAGCTGCCTCAGTTTGGTATATAACTCGGTCAATCCGATGTCAGGGTTTCGCTTGATTAATCTTTCAATGAAATTGATTTCAATATCCGTATGACTATTTGGATGTGGTGAATGCGGTCTGCGGCTTTTCTCCTTAAGGGAATCAATGGTGCCGTCAAAGG
>LFRY01000067.1 GCA_001512995.1 Acholeplasmatales bacterium DTU067 | reverse complement strand
GCAAAACCAAAGTGCTGATGGTCTACCACCGGATTTACGATTCCTGGTCCTGGACGGGGGGGCATGCGGACGGGGAGGGCGATTTGCTTGCGGTTGCGCTCAGGGAAGCGCGGGAAGAAACCGGCTGCACCAAAATCAAACCTCTGTCCGAGGAGATTTATTCCCTCGAATGCCTGACCGTGAACGGTCATCAAAAAAACGGGGAATATGTCCCGTCCCATCTGCATCTGAATGTCACCTTTCTGATGGAAGCAGATGAGGAAGAAACTCTTGTTCCGAAGGCTGACGAAAACTTGGCCGTCCGTTGGTTCACGCTCGCAGAAGCGGTTTCCATGCCTTCGGAAAGGTGGATGGCTGAAAACATTTATGCGAAGTTAAACGCGAAACTGAGGGATATTTAGGGGGAAATATGCTGTATTATCGGGGCCAATCCAAAAGATTCACGCCCAATCCGGCAACGGGCAATGATTTGACGCCTTCGCTCTTCCGGGGAAGACAGGAGTTATCGCTGGTCCGCGAGGCCGAGTATTACAGGAAACTTTTCAAATACCTGAAGGATGCCTTGAATCTCGGGAAAGCTCCCGACCACCTCGCCCTCGGAAAACTCCAGCATTACTCCGTTCCCACGCGCCTGCTCGACATCACGTCCTCCAGGGAAGTCGCCCTCTATTTTGCCTGCAACGACCATTTCGGCGAGGACGGTTATGTCTATCAGTTCGATGGCAACGAGTTCTATGATCTGAAATCTGAGGCCGCCAAAGCGGTGACGAGAAAAATCACCACGCTGATGCGCGCCGATGAATTTCTGAAAAACAGAACCGATCTGCAGGGTTTCTTCCAAAAGGAAGAAAAAGTGAAACGCATCAATCCCGCGAGCATCTCCAAAGCCGTCATCCTGAATTATGCGCTGATTTTCAAAGAGGAAAGCATCAAAAACATCCGCTACGAAAGGCAGAACGGAAGTTTCATTTTATTCGGAAACAAAACCGAGGAAAAGGACGGCTCCCTCTTCCTGGTCGACGGAGTCAATTTCGAAGCGCTGAAGAATCTGCAGGCGGAAAGAATTAAGGCGGGAAACAAACTATCCGAGTTGGAAAGGCTCGCAACGGAAGAGGGGTTGCACTTCGTTTATTTCTTCCCCGATGAGAGCGCGAGCCTGAGGTTGGTTTCAAAATACCACGAGATGTTTTCGCTTGCGGATGAAAAAGCGGGATCGGAAGCTTTAAAGGATTTCATCCGCGAAAGTTTCCCGACCGATGAAGGCGAAACATCGGAATACAGCGCCTTCAAATACCATCTCCTCGAGAACGCTACCAAAATCCAAACCGCAGCCAGCAGGAATCCGAATGTTTTTTATTTCCTTTTTCAGGAACTTCGCTCTTTCTTCATCTTTTCCAGAAACAGGAAGAGAGCTTTGCTTGGGGCGCGGGAAGTCATGAATAAAATTTTAATGGCCGCATAAAAAAACTGTAATCCGGGCGGATTACAGTTTTTTTTTCATTTGCGTTTCCGATTGGCGTTTTTTCTCAAGTCATCGTCCGATTCCAGGTTCCTGCGCTCGAGATCGCGCCCGAATTCAAGATTTCTGTTGCGGTCCAAATCGCGTCCGAAATCCAGATTTCTGTTGCGGTCAAATTCGCGCCCTGTTTCCCAATTGCAGTTGTCGCGCTCGTCCGCAAACTCCAAATTGCGGTTTTTGTCCCGCAAATCTTCATCGCGCCCGAATTCCAGATTTTTGCGATTCCTTTTCCTGTCCATAGTTACCTCCTTTATGTATTTTCGTAATCGGGGTTTTCATGTCTCAACAACGCTTCAGCATTTCCGACCTCTTTCAGAAGCATCTCATGGGGCGGGCTGTCGGGGCGCTGCCAACCCTTGTCCGCGCCCAATTTTACAAGCGCGGAGTGAAAGTCGAGCGTGCGGTTGAGTTGCTCGGTGAAATAAGCCCGCAAATCCGGGGCCGTGGAAACCAGCGCGGCGGTCAGATAGGCTTTCGCGTTCTTTTTTGCGTTTTCCAATAGATAATTGTATATGAGCCGGTCATTGATGTCGGTTCCCATTTGTACAAGCTTGCCGAGGACTCCCATCAGCTCTCACCGCCTTCGTTGACAATCTTTAATAAGTTTGTGATTCTTGCTTCCAATTCCACGATTTCAGAATCCAAAAGTTTTTTCAGATCGACGTCATCAAGAATCGGCTTGATCGCGCGCCCGAAAGCAAGACACAAAGCTTCGATTTTTAAAATTCCGGAAATGGCAATCGTTTCCGGTTCTGTAAATTTTCTCATCATTACCTCCGTTCATTTATATATTTTTTCATCATCCTGTTTTAATATTAATGGTAAAAATTTAAATTGCTTTCAAAATCCGCCAGATTCGGCAGTTCTTTTATGCTATAAAGTTCAAAAAGAATTCGGAGGCAGCAATGAAAAAAAGCATCTTCATTTTTCTTGTTTTGTTTTTATTTTTTTTGAACGGATGCAAAAGCGAGGAAGGGCTCCCGCCCACTTTCCAGGGTCTGGTCATTTCCGGAGTTGCGGATCCAGATGCCGCGCCCGGCAAACAAACAAAGCCTGAGTCCCCTGCCTGGGAAGCGATTGAAGAAGCCATCGCTTCCGAAAGCGAACTCGGCGGAAGCGCAGCCTGCGATTTTTACGCGCAGCCGAACCAGACTTTGTATTTGCTCATAAAGATTTACAATCCCGAAGAATTCGACCTCCTTTCCTGCGTCGTGAACGGCGTCCGCCACCATTCCTATCAGTTTCTGAAATCCTCCGATTACGGGAACATTGTTCTCGAATTCAATGCCGGGTCCGCCGCCGGGAGGAAGGAATTGGAACTGACGGCGATTCAATATTCGGACGGAAGAAAAATCAGAGAACTGAAGATATTGGAGAACAACCGCGCAAGCTACGCCGTTTCCGAACAAAAACTCCCCTCCGTGGAAATTTCCGCGCTTTCCGTCACCGCGACTTCGGCCGAGTTCCGCCTCCTTGTCCGGGATCCGGAAGCGGTGGTTGAAAAAAACGGGGGCAACCTGAAAATGTTCCTCTTTGACGGCAAAGAAATCGTCGGCAGGAAGGAGTTGGAGCCGGGAGATAACGTAATCAAGTTCATGGGTTTGGAAGCAAGTGCATTGTATGAATTTGCGGTCGCGGCTGTCTGCGACTTATATGACGGCGCAGGCAAGCGGCTCCTCATCCTCTGCAAGGACAATTTCCGTTCGGAGGAAATCATCGCAATCGCGAATCCGGAAAGCGGAGCGGATTACATTGCCTTTGAGTTGATCGTGAACGACAAAGAAAACGAGGGCAGCATCCAGGCGATCGAACTCCTTCAAAACGGCAAATTGGCTGCGAGTCTCGACAAAGATGGACGCTTCTTTTCCGGTTTGGCCTCAGGGACGGAATACCTGCTCAAGGTCACCTACGGCTACGGGGAGCGCTTTGCCGTCGAAGAAATGCTCATAAAAACGTCTAAAAAAAGGCCCGAAGTCGAAATAAAGATTTCGGAAACGGGAAAAAGGTCTTTCCGCTATGGCTTGGAAATCATGGATCCCGATTCCGTCTGCAGGATTACGAAAATCGAACTCTATCTGGATGGAATTCTCCAGGAGGAGAAGTCTCCCGAAACCGAGGCCTTCTTTACGGAACTCCTTTCGGGAAAGGAATACTTTTTGAAAGCGGAGTATGTTTTTGATCTGGAAGACGGCTTAGGGGAGAGGACGGAATCCGTTTCCGTTCCTGTGGAAACCCAAGCGCTGGAGGCGCCGAGAATAGCGATTGAAAACTTTGTTGCGGGGTACTCCCATTTTGATTTTGAGATCGAGGTTCATGATCCGGACGGGACGGGGGAGCTTGCAAGCGTGGCGCTCCATGAAGGAGAAGAACTGGTTTTTGAAGAGCGGGAAATCTCAACCGCGCTTAGTTTCTCCGGCCTGAAAGCAAACACCCTTTATGGAATCACGGTTTTTTATGAATATGATTTGAACGACGGGCACGGACTCAGGGAATTGCGGTTCGTTTCGGAAAGGGCGACTCTGCCCCTGCCCGTCGCCGTCCGCGATCTGGTTTTCCTGGTGCCCGATCTGCCGCGGGTCGGTGAGGAAATCCATGCCCGGATCTTTTTTGAGAACCCTTCCCGCGCTGCGATTACCTCCTGTGTTGTGAACGGAGCGGAAGTGCCCGTGGTTTTGGGCAAGGACGGGGACACGGGCATCATAAGCATCCGCCCGGAAACGGAAGGCGGCCTTTACGAAGTCGAAATCTCGGCGTTGAAATACGATCATTGCGGAGAAGAAGTGCAGCAGGAACTTTCGGAAACTTTCCGAAGCGAGATTATGATCCTGGGCGAGCTGGAAGTCGTGAGGCTGTATTCGGAAGGGGGAAGGATCGGGGTTGAAGACGGGGATTGGCTTTATCTGGAATTGAAAAACGAAACAGGTTATCTTGTTACGGAAGCGGTTCTGGATTTTTCGGGAGAAACCATCGTTTACGGCGCTGATGAAATGGAAAAGCTTGACGACGGCCTGATTGCGCTGCCTTGGAAGGCGGAGATTTCCGATTATTCGGAAATATACAAAAAAGTTTCTTTGGTCGAGCTCACCTACGGGCTTGCGGGGGGCTCGGCAAGGCTTGCGGTCAGCGGCGTTGAGGCGGAGATCATGTTCCTCCGGACGCTTTCTCCGCGCACGCTCCATTCCCATGAGGATTTGTTGGCTCTGGAAGCCGGCCATCATTACCGTCTGGCCGCGGACATCGACCTCGCGCAATCCGTTTGGGAGCCGCGCCCGTTCAGCGGCATCTTGGACGGCGGCGGACATACCCTGAATAACCTTTCCGTCGTCACGGGCAATGGGTTTGCGGGGTTGTTTTCGGAATTCAGCGGCGAAATCATGAACCTGGAGTTGGCGGATTTCTATATTCATGCAAGCAATGCCGCGGCTGCCGGGGCATTGTGCGGAAGGGCAAGCCGGGCAAAAATCACCGACTGCAATCTATACGGCACCATCATCGCGTCCGGGGAAGGGATTGCTGCGGGGGGAGCAATCGGAATGGCAGAGTGCGCGGAAATTGCCTCCTGCCAGATAAGAGTCTCTCTTCGGGTTCAATCCCAGGAAGCTGCGCTTGCGGGGATATCCGGCAGGGCTCTTTCCGTCCTGTTGCGGGGAAATCTCGTCTCAGGAAGTTTTTCCCTCAGCGGAAGCGGAGTTTTGGACAGTTTCGCAAATTCCGAAGAAACGACAGCGGAAAACAATTACCTCGCCCATGACGCGCTCTTCGAAATGAACGGCAACGAAAAAAAATTCCCCGGGCAAAGCCATGCCGGTTTGGCCGAATTGAATGAAACTGGTTTTTACCTGGAGGTTTTGGGTTGGTCCTCGGACATTTGGGATTTTTCCCTCCTCGATTATGAAAGGGGTTTGACACCCTCATTCAAAAAATAAAGGTCGGTTCAATCCCGACCTTTATTTTTTCCTTTTTTGCGTGTTTCCCGCAGCATTTCCCTTTCCTTTTTCAGGAATTCCTGGTGCTCGCGGGCCCGGTCCTGCAGTTCTTCCCGCTTTTTCTGGAATTCATTGGTTAAGCGTTCTTGGATTTCCGTAAATTCTTCCTTAATTTTTTCAAGGACGAATTCTTCCAGCTCATCCAAGTCGATTCCCAGTTCCAGGAAGACTCCCGCGTATTTTTCCCGTATTTTGTTCAGTTCGCGGAGATGGCGGAAACGCATGTTCCCGAGGCCGCGGAAACCGCCTTCCGCGCCGACCGCTTCCTTGATTTGTTCTTTGATTTCCCGCAGTTGTTCTTTGAGATTTATGAAAGCTTCCCGCTTTTCCTTCATGGAGCCGTTATTGAGCAGTTCTTTAATCTGCTCTTCCAACTCTTGTTTGGCTTTTTGCAGGGCATCGGGAATGCTGGCTTTTTCCGGCTCATAAGCGGACAGTTCATTCCAATAAGCTTGGTAAGCCGTCCTGATCGCTTCCGCATCAACAAATTCGGTCATGAAGTTTGCGAAGACTTCGTCCGGTGCCGCTTGGATGTATTCATTGATCAGCCGCGCCCTTTCGATGAAGAGGCAGGTTCTCAATTCCTCTTTGATTTCAAAATAAAGATCTTTGAATTCTTCTTTTAAAAATTTCATTTCTCTGCGGGTTTCTTTGACAATGGCGTTCAGATCGCGGACGCTCATCTTCGCCGCCTCTTCAAGGCTCAGATCCTGGCTCAGCGAAACCGCGAAATAAGCGAGTTTCAGTTTTCCGACGGAGATGCCGAGTTCAGCCGCCTTCTGCAACAATTCCTCGGAGGCTGCCTCCCTTGCCCTGATGATCTTCATTTTGATGGTTTTCTTCCTGATGAATTTCTGGATTCTGGCAATGATTTTTCTTTCCAGATCCTCGGTTTTTTCTTCATCATCCGCTTCCGCGGTGACGATGATTTCATTTTCAAGTTCGGGGTCGATGTAACCGAGTTCGGCCCCGAGCTCGATGATCGAGTCCAGAACTTCCCCGAGATCCTTTCCTTCAAAATCAGTTTCGAAGAGGAGCAACTCCGCATCGTCGTTCAAAGCATTCACTTCTTCAACCAAGCCGTCCTCCCCGGTCATGATTTCGACCGAAGGATTGATGTCAATCGTGACGAAGGCATGCGGAATCGCATATGTTTCATTTTCGCAGCCGGAAAGAACCGCGAGGAATAGAAAGAACAACAAAAAAGAAAATATGAATTTAATGTTTTTCATCGCATTTCTCCTTTCCGACCATATAACAAACTGGAGGCCGTTTTTGCCAGTAAAATTTTAATTTCACGGTTTGTTTCTGTATTCTAGGTAGAAATCTTCGAATTCTTTTATGTAATCGGAATTTCGGAATTCGCCTGCGTATTCCAAATGCTTTTGATATTGGCGGTAGAGATTTTCGATTCTTTTCTCAAAGCGCCCGTTTTCTTTGGCCAGCGCATAAATCTGCTCCGCAAGCATGTAGATTCTGATTTCCCTTCCGGAAAGTCCGCGCCGGTATTTTTTGATCAGTTGGTCGAAAGCGACTTCCTTTTGGAATTCAAAATCAAAATTTAAATCCTTGTTTTTCAGCTTTTCTTTGATTTCATTATGGAAGAGGTGGTATTCGGCGGCAATGATTTCCGCAACCGCTTCGTCAAAGAAGGCCTCAATCGCTTCCGCTTCCGCAAGTAATTCCTCTATCCGCCCCCGCAAATTGAGGGGTCTGCTTTTGAATTCATAACCGGGGAAGGCGGTTTCGAGGTAGATGGAAATTTCCTTCCTGAGGCGGGCGTTCCCCCCGCCCGCGAGCGCTTGTTTGTAAGCCTTTAGCTTCTCGCGGAGCGCTTTGCTTGTCTGCGCTTTCGTTTCCAGGGTTTTTTCGATATCCGCTTCGATTCTTTGCTTGGTTTCGCGGTATTGCTTCTGGAATTCTTGGAGTTCCTCAACTCGGTAATTTTCCCGGATCTCGTTCAGTTCCTTGGGGGAAAGCAGCAGGGCCCCTTCCAGGGTGAGATTCCCGTCGGCTGCCAGCGCCCTTTTAACAAGCGCCATTTTCCCCGGGCTGATTCCGTGTCGCTTCGCTTCTTCCTCTAGCCCCGCCCTTCCGTTTCTCAGGCGGAAGTTCCAGGCATTTTTCTGGAGGAGGGCTTGGATTATTCTGTGAATTTTTTCGTTCAACCCGTCTTCGGTTTTTTGTTTCCCCGCGACGGCCATGAAAGAGAGCTCCGCTTCGTCCCCTAGGTAGCCCAGTTCGCGCGCCTTGCGGAGGAGCGCCTCCAGAACTTCATCCAGGCTTTCCCCCGGTTCCGCCTCTTCCAAAACGAAGGCGGCGTCGAGATTCAGTGGCCGGACGGTGAGGACTTTTTCTGCTTTGAATTCGATTTCGAAAGCGGGGTTGACTTCAAGCACGAGGAGCGCTGGTTTCGGCGTAACGACTCTGAGGGTGAGGATGAGGGAAATGATCAGGAGGAGGGCTGCCGCAAGGGAGAAGGAGAGGGCTTTGATGCCTTTTTTCTTTTCCGCCTTTTGCATGAAAGGAAGATTGATTTCGGGTACAAAAATTCGGCTTTCCGCGCGCAATCTCTTTTTCAATTCGCTTCTTTTCACAATTCCGCCTCCTTTGCGAGTTTCCTCAGTTTATCCAAAGCCCGGTTCAGTTTCCAGGTCACGCCGCTTACGGAAAGTTTCATGATTTCCGCAACCTCCCGCCTTTTGTAACGTTCGCAGACGCAGAGCATCAGAATCATGAATTCATCCTCGGGAAGGTTTTTCGCCGCGAGGTCGATCAGGGGAGTGTCTTTTCTCGGTTTTCCGGAAAAGTAATCGATTTTCTCTTCCTCGAGGAACACGACCCGCTTCCTGCGGTTGTATTCGTTGATGGCGAGATTCCGGGCAATCGTGAGGATCCAGGCTTTCGGGGAACCGCTGCGGTACGAGGAGATTTTTTTATGCACTCTGAGATAGGCGTCCTGGACGATGTCTTTCGCAGCTTCCTCGTCCTTCAATATTTGGTAGACCGTATAGTAGACCAGACGATGCGTTTTCCGGTAGATTTCCGAAAACGCCCTTTCGTCGCCTTTCTTTAATGCTTGGAATGATTTTTCTAATTTGGCCATGGCATCCTCTCTTATATAACAAATCTGCGTGCGTTTTTGCCAGTCTGATTTATTATAACACATGTGCCAATAAAAAAACACTTAACCCGAGCCAGTTAAATGTTTGCGTTGTCACTCGGTAAGCAAGTGAAAGACAATTTTTTCGGCGGCGTTTTTCGCATTTCTCCGCGCCTCCTTTTCCGTGGCGCCGGTTGCGATCACATAGGCATAGCGGCCGCCCAGGGATTGCGGAGGCGAAAGATAGGTCCCCTTCCGCGGTTTGACGTAAACGAATTCGACTCCGGGGCTGGAAAGCACTTCGTTTCTGCCGGTGATTTTCTCAAGAATTCCCGCTTTTTCAAGGATGACGTATTCCGCAAAAACATGTTTGAATTGTTTGGGTCCCAGATCGATTTTCTTGCCGACGGCCAGTTTCAGCGTCTCTCCCACCAGATTGATTCCGAAACCGATGGAGATGATTTGGTTCATGCCCGCTCCGGAAATCCTGGGATTGATTTCGATCAATTTCCAGCCCCCCCTCGTCAGCCGCATTTCCAGATGGCAGGGTCCGTTTTTGAGCCCGTAGATCTTGACGATTTCCTCGGTGCATCTTTTCAATCTTTCGAAGTAGGAGCGCGAATAGTTGATCAAGAGATTATAGCCGGTGACGATGAAATGTTCGTTCACGTATTCGATTTCCTGCTCGACGACGGCGACGATGTTGGTTTTCCCGTCTTCGACCAACACTTCAACAATGAACTGCGTGCCCTCGAGGTATTCTTCCAAAACGAAGGTTCCGCCGGGATATTGCTTGAAGAGTTTCCGACTGTTTCTTAAATAATCGGAATAGCGTTCGCAGTAATAAACGTCCCGGGAACCGTTGGAATCGATGTATTTGATCACGGCCGGAAGCAGGCTCTTGATTGCCCTTTCGTTTTCGCTTTCTTCCGAGACGACCATGAACTCCGGGTTGTAGGGGCTTCTCCGCAATAATTCCCTTGTCTTCAGTTTGTTTTCCATGATTTCCATGGCTTCGTGCGTGAAGCACTCGACGCCGAACTCTTTTGCCAGCCGGGCGGCGAGCGCGCAGTAGGGGTCGATGAAACTCACGATCGCCTTGATGTTCAGAGAATTGTGTAAGAGGTAGCGGATGGTTCCGCGCACGGCATTGATGTCATCCAGGTCGCAATACTCAATGATGTGGACTTCCGGGAAGGAATGGCGGTCGAAAACCTGCCGGGGGTTTTTTGTAAATAGGCAGGTGAAGTAACCAAGGTTTTCCGCCGCCCGCAGAGCATCGCGGCTGGAGCCGGATTTCTTCGTTCCCAAAAAGATGATGACTTCGATAATGATCCTTCCTTTTTTTAGGAATTCTTCTATATCTTATGAAAAATTCATGATTTAGCATGTGAGAATACCCAGTCAGGTTCAATCGTCCAGACAAAAAAGAAATTCGGTCATACAATAAAGCGGATAAAGAAAAGGGGTAGGATAATGTTAATAGGCATGTTTCACATCCGCAAGGATCCGAACAAGGTGTCGAGAGCCTATCTTTATTCCACGATCGCCAGGCACGAAGGGCATGATTTTTTTTATTTCACGGCCAAAGGAGTTGATTTTGAGAAAAAGGAGATACTGGGAAAGCATTATTCCAACGGGAGGTGGGTTACGAAGCGCTTCCCCTTTCCCGATGTCGTCATCAACGCCGCCAACCAGAACACTCCCTTCCAGGAGGAAACCGAAGACCGTCTGAAAACCCTCCTCCCTTTCACAAGCCACCCCGTCGGTACCAAGGCGAATGTCTACCGGAAGATACTCGCCGGGGAAAAATACAAAGCCCATGTCATACCATATAAAGTGCTGACGGCGGGGGAAGAGATCTTCGCATTTTTGGATGAGCAGGGCAAAACGGTGCTCAAGCCCGTCCGCGGCCACCACGGCGAAGACGTGATCGGCGTCGAAAAGAAGGGCAAATACCTCGTCCATATCGGACGCAAAAAACTCCACTTTCGGAAGCAGAAACTATTGAAGTTTGTGGAAAACTTAATGAAAAAAAGGCCGATGCTTGTGCAGAAGTTCATCGAGTGCCGCCTGAAAACCGGCGAGCCCTATGATTTCCGCCTCCATCTGCAGAAGAACCGTGAAGGCAAATGGACGGCGACGGCCATCTTCCCCAGAATCGGTTCAAAGGAGCGTCTGATCACCAATCTGAGCCAGGGCTCGCAGATGGTGGAACTGGCCTCCTTTCTCCGCCGCGAATTCGGAGATGAGGGTCCCAAAATCGGAAAACAGCTTGAGGAGTTCGCGCTGGGGTTTGTGGAACATTTTGAGTCGCTCTATCCGCATCGTTTTGACGAATTGGCAATCGATGTCGGCTTGGACAAAGATCGGCATATATGGATTTATGAGGTGAATTGGCGACCGGGACATGTGTTCATTGAAGTCCAAACCGCCAAGAACGCAATCGATTATGCGCTTTATTTAGCGGAAAACAAGGAGAAGCATGAAAAAACTGAAATTGAAGGTAATTAAGACAGTTCTGGGGCTTCCCCCCGGACCCGGGGACGAAGCGGAAATCCGCCATGTGACGAACGACATCACTAAGATGGCAAACGGCACGCTCGTCTTCCACCTGAACAAAGCGAAAGCATTGGACGCGAAGAGATTTGAAAAGTTGGATTGCTATGTCGTGACCGACCAGCCCCTGCTCAAGGGGATGGGGGGCGCGGAAAGGGTGCTCCATGTAAAGAATGTCAGGAAGGCCTATGACAAATTCGTGCGGTTCTACAGGGGCCTGTTTAAGATACCTGTGATCGCGGTCACCGGAACCTGCGGCAAGTCGACGACCAAAGAAATGATCGCGCAGATACTTGCGAGCAAGCACCGCGTCGTCGCCACCGAAAGCAGCAAGAATGCCCTCCGCTACATGAATGATTATTTGATGCGGATTGACGACGCCACCGAATTTGCGGTTTTCGAGACAGCAATCACGCATCCCGGCCAGCTGATTTACGAATGCGATTTTTTCAAACCGACAATCGGCATCATCACGACGATCGGCATCGACCACCTCAATTGGTGCAAAACAATGGACAATTACATCCGCACGAAGGGGGAACTCCTGACCGGCCTCGGTAAGGGAACGCTCATCATCAACCGCGACAACAAATACATCCAAAGGCTCGATTTCAGCCGTTTTGCTGGCAAGATTGTCACTTTCGGAATCAAAAAGGAGGCTGATTTCCGGGCGGAGGACATCGCTTACGCGGGGGACGGGATGGATTTCACGCTTGTTTTCCGAAACCGGCGGATCAGGGTCCATGTTCCCGGACTGGGCGAACACAATGTCTACAATGCGCTCGCTGCCTTGGCCGCAATCCGGGTTCTCGGATTGGATTTGAAGGAAGCCGTCAAAGCGCTTGCGAGGTACCGGCCCCTCCGAAGCCATTCGGAAATCAGGCGGGGTATCAACGGAAGCGTCATCATCGATGACACCTGGAGCTCGAATCCCACTTCCGTGGAAGCTGCCCTGAAAGTGCTTAAGGATGTGGGCGAGGAGAAGAAGAAGGTGGCGGCCTTCGGTCGGATTTCCTATCTGGGAAGACATACGCGAAAGTATTATGAAAGAGTTGCGAGAATGGTGATCGCTTTAGAAACCGATGTTTTGATCACCAAGGACAGCGCGGCGGCCGCCATCGCGGATTTCGCGCTCAGACTGGGGATGTCTCCGGAAAATGTGATCAAAGCCGAGAGCGACGCAGATTTCAAAAAGAAGCTTTCCGCGCTTCTGGATGAAAACACGGTCTGCCTTTTCAAATGCTCGATGCTGGACGGATCGAGCCAGGAAATACTTTCCGCCATTCTGGCATAAAAAAAGCCGCTCCACCCACGGAGCGGCTTCTCTCATTTATCTTCTGAATCGTCTTCATCACCGCCGAATTCCCCCTCGCGGGCAAAGCCTGCCAGGAGAATGATGAGAGCCAATACAAGGAGGACAAACGCGCCCAAACCACGGCGCCGGCAACAGCAGCAAAGTCTCAAAAAAATCAGCTCCTCGGTATTAGCATATTGGCGATGGCCCTTTTTGCTTGTATGTTAGCCTTTTTTAAGTGAATTTTTTTTCGGAATGTTTTTTATACCAGGAAAGGATTTCTTGGCCATGAATCGGTTGCGCGTAGTAGAACCCCTGCGCGAAATCCGCTCCGAAATCTTTGATTATGGCGAGCGCTTCCCCGTCTTCGACGCCTTCGCAGACCACTTTCAGCCCCAATTCATGGGCCAATTCGATCAAGGTTTTCACAATCTTCCCGGAAGCTTCGTCCTTCCCTAATTTAGAACTGAAGGAGTTGTCGATTTTTAAAATGTCGATCTGGTAATCGGTGAGGTACCCCATCGAGGAATAGCCCTTTCCGAAATCGTCAATGGCGATTTTGAAGCCCTCCGCTTTCAGTCTCGAAAGTTGTTCCCTCGTTACCTCGGAGCGGGAAAGCATTTCCGTTTCGATGATTTCCAGGGTGATGTGTCCGGGAGATATTCCCGCTTCCTTCACCGCCTTCTTTATGTCGGCGACCGCTTCCTCGCTGAGCAGGTTTTTGACGGAGATGTTGACCGAGGTTTTCACTGCCAGCCCCTGCTCTTGAAAGTGGAGCATCTGCCGGACCGCTTCCTTGATTACGAAAGCGGTGAGTTCGTTGATGAGGTGGGTTTCCTCAATCAGGGGGATGAAAAAATCAGGGCTGATCAAACCTTTCTTCGGGTGCTCCCAACGGATCAGGGCTTCGAAATGGGCGACCTCGCCGCTCTTCAGATCAATGATCGGTTGGTAGGCAAGATAGAGTTCTCCCTTTCTCAGGCTGTCCAAGAAATCGCCGATGAGGTCGAATTGCTGGTGCTGGTTGATCATTTCGTCGCGGAAGTGTGCGGAAAACTGGGAAGACTTGTGGGCGTAGCGGGCGGCGATGTCCGCGCGGTAGTAGTTGTCGATGTTAAAGGCTTCTCTGCCGGGAACCGTGTGGATGCCGACGGTGAATTCCAGATAGATGTTGATTTCGCCGAGCACGATCTGCCTGTCAAGGGTTTCGCGGAGCTTTTTGAAATCCGCTTCCGGATCCTTGGTTCTTTCCATGATCCAGAACACGTCCCGCTCAGGCTGCATGATGAGCGTTTTTTTTCCGTAAACTTCGGTCAGGTTCCCATAGATTTTGATCAGGACCTGTTCGTACAAATCGATTCCGAAAAGGTCGATCAGATTCGCGCAATTGTTGATGAGAACCGAATAGATCGTGTGCGGCTGCACGTAATCAATGTAAATCCCCGGATTTTTCAAAAGGTTCTGATTCGGGATGTTGGTGGTCTGGTTGACGGAAAAAAGGCGCGAATCTTCCCTGAGTTCGTCGATAGCTAAACTGCTCAAAAAACTGATTGCGACAAAAACGAATAAGCGGAAAAGCCAATTCATCATATGCTGATCGATTTTGAGCAACGGCCCCAGTAGCAGGCCGCCCAACAAACCGAAAACCCAGCTTCTTTTTTTGTTGTAAACGAAACTTGCGTAAAGAATGGGAACGTACATTGCGTGCGCGTAAGTCAGTTGTCCCGTGTTATTGGCGGAAATTTGGACGACCCAATAAACCGCAAGCATCACAATTAGAATGATTGCCGTGTTTAGTAATTTTCTCTTCCGAAGTTTCAACAAGAGCTGATAGCGTCTAATCTGTTTCTCCTGCATAAATCTCCTCGTCAAATTTTCCTTCCATAGAATTCTAGAACGGCTTTTTGTAAAATTATAACATATTTCCCCATTTTTTTNNAAGGCAAAAAAAACGGCGGAGTGCCGCCAAAAAAAAATTTATGAAACTAGGTTCATAAATTTTTTAAGCTTGGAGAGGATAAGCGTTATTCTGTTTCAGATAGTTGTAAAGCAATTCTCCGTGTTCCTGTTCCTCCTTCTGGATGTGGTTCAAAGTCTTCCTGATTTGGGTGTTGTTGAACTCGAAGATAGCCGTGTTGTAGGTTGCGGAAACGTATTTTTCCGTGCTGAGCAAATCCTGGACGAGGTCAAAGTCTTTTTGGCTCGCGTTGGGAGATTTCAAGTCGGAAGTGGGGGTGAATTGGGTGCTCTGTCCCGTTTGCTGCTGGCCCTGTGCCTGGCCGCCGCTTTGCATGACCGGTGTCTGACCCGAAAGAATCTGGTTGATTGTATTCAGATGTTGTTCTTCGTTCATGCCCAGTTGCCTGAACAATTGCTTCAGCACTTCGTCTCCGGCCTCGTTCATGTACTTGCTGTATTTCTTGATGCATAGTTCTTCCTGGCTTTTCAAATCCTGCAACAACAATTTTTCTTTCTGTGTGAGTTGACTCTGATTCATTTTATCGCCTCCGCTACTATTATGCATTATTTTGGAAATTATATACACGGCATTTTTAAGTTCTGGAAGAAAGCCGCTGCTTTCAAGCAACGGCTTTCTTTATTGCCAAGTCGTTCCGCAATCCCCGTCGTCCAGGACATTCAAATTCCCTGCGCCGTTGCCCGGCTGCAAGACAAGCCCTGCCCGTCGGGGGAAAGGTCGGGAAGTTTGGTGCTGAAGGCAACCCCTTCAATGTTATCAAGCTGGAGGTTGCCGCGGTGATCCGTCAGTTTTGACGCATAGGCAAAATTATTGATGTAAATGGCGTTGTCCGGGGCTTTGTCGAATCTGAACGCGGCTTCGTTCTGTTTTGCGACGATCAAATTGTTTTTCAATACCACGTCTTTCGCATGGTAAGAATATTTTCCGCAGAAGAGGATTGCTTGCGTGCTTTGGACGATGGTATTGTTTTCAACAAGAATATTGTAAGCCGTCCATTGGGAATTGAGCACGGTCGTGCCCTTGAACATGTTCCGGCGGTTTATTATAAAGTCGCCAGCGAATACGGGGACGGTTACGCGCAGACCCTCGCGGAACTGGTTTTGGAGAAATATCTTTACCGGGAAGCCTTGGAAAGCCATGTGAAACCGGGGATTTTATTCGAAGCGGATTTGGAATTCCTTTGGTACGATCCGGATGTGAAAGCCAGAGGTTTGTCCGAATTGCCGAGAACCAGGTATTTTCCCAATTTGGGCTTGTTTTATTTCCGCGATTGCTGGGACGAAGACGCGACTGTCTTTTCGATCAAATGCTCGGCTCCCGGCGGAAACAAACAATGGCGCATCGGTTGGGAACATTACCGGCTTTACAAACATAAAGTGATGAGCCTTTCGCATCATCACCCCGACAATTTGAGTTACATTCTGAACAGAAAAAAAATCCCCCTGATTGTGGACGAGGGATATAACAGAGAAATCATGCCCTGGCACCATAACGCGGTGCTTGCGGACGGAAAAGTATTTGATGTTGAAGGAAAATCGGACGCTTACATGCAATCGGTCTATAAAAGATTGCGGGAAATCCCCGAACTGGATCCGGTCGAGGACTACAAAGGCGAATTGTTGGAAAGCGATAAGCGGCTCTTCATCTATAAAGGCGAAAATTCAAAAATATACCAGCCCGATTTGAAAATGAAAGAAGTTTCGCGCACGGTCCTTGGCCGGAGTGGTGACCTTTACGAGAGCCAGCGCCAA
The DNA here is from genome assembly GCA_001512995.1 of Acholeplasmatales bacterium DTU067. Lineage (GTDB taxonomy): Bacteria > Bacillota_I > Bacilli_A > ML615J-28 > CAG-698 > DTU067. The sequence continues at coordinate 8,358 of LFRY01000067.1, read as the reverse complement.
GGACTTGGCCGAATACGGAATCAGAGGGAACTATGTCTCCCCCGAGACCATCGACACGCCCTTCCATGACGAAACGAAGAAGAAAAATCCGCAATTATTCGAATCATGGAAGAATAACATTTTAATGAAAAGATTCGGAAGACCTGAGGAAGTCGCTTCCGTAATCGAGTTTCTTGTCAGTGAAAAAGCTTCCTTCATCACCGGAAAAGTCATTCAGATTAACGGTGGCCAAGACTTACTATAAGTCATTGATGATTACCCGCCTGAAGATTACACTTACCATTTGACAAACCCAAAATAATAATGTATAATTAGTAAAAAAATTATCGGTGCAGAGTATATGAACAGAACGATTTACAGGGCAGTGAAAATATTAGAAATTTTGGCAGCCAATATTCAGGGAACTTCATTAATTGAATTGTCAAGGGCTTTGGATATACCCAAATCCTCCACATATGAAATCATGCAAACGCTGTTGAAATTGAAGCTTGCGGAAACTCATTTATATAATCCGAAACTCTATGTGCTCGGAAGCAAAGCTTTTTCAATCGGCAGTAAATACGTCAGCTCAAATGACATCATTCATTTGGGCTCCCATTATTTGCGTGAAGTTGCTGCCAAATACAATAAAACCGGATTCATGGGTTTTCTCGACGGGGACGAGGTCGTTTATGTCTATAAATGGCAGTCTCCGAAGGCAAAACTCGCGTCCTGTGATTTGGGAACCAGACATCCGGTTTATTGCACAAGCCTCGGAAAGGCTCTTTTGGCTTTTCTGCCGAAAGAAAAACTTGACGAAATCATTGCCAACATTAAGTTTGATAAGAAAACGGAAAACACGATCACCGATCCTGAGAAACTGAAAGAGGAGCTTGAGCTAGTCAGAAGGCGGGGTTACTCCATCGATAATCGCGAAGTTGAAAGCCATATGGCTTGTTACGGCGCCCCAATTTTTGACCATATGGGGAATGTTGTTGCCGCAATCAGCGTTTCTGATATGTATAATGAGGAAGAAATGAAAAACGGTCAGGTTGGTCGGGATTTACGTGCCGCCGCGGATAAAATATCCGCCGGACTTGGTTATTCTAATTCACGTAAAATCGCGCAATAATGAAGCTTACAATGGTGAGGTTTCACCCTTTTCCAACATTTTATAAGAAAGGAATTATTGAGATGGCAAAAATAGTTACTTTCGGGGAAATCATGCTGAGGCTCTCGCCTCCGGGACATCTGAGATTCGTGCAGGCAAACAGCTTTGACGTCATCTACGGTGGCGGCGAAGCCAATGTCGCGGTCTCGCTCGCCAATTACGGGCATGAATCGGTTTACGTGACCAAGCTACCCAAGCATGAAATCGGCCAGAGCGCCGTCAATGCCCTGAGAAGATACGGTGTCAACACCGATCACATTGCCAGAGGGGGCGACCGCATCGGCATCTACTATCTTGAGCACGGCGCTTCGATGCGCCCTTCCAAGGTCATCTATGACCGTGCGGGGAGCTCAATTGCTGAAGCGGAACCCCAGGACTTTGATTTCGAAGCAATCTTCAAAGATGCTGACTGGTTCCATTTCACGGGCATCACCCCGGCGCTTTCAAAGAAGAGCGCTTTGGTTCTGGAAGAGGCCTTGAAAGCCGCGAAAAAACACAATGTGACGGTTTCCTGTGACCTCAATTACAGAAAGAAACTCTGGACGGAAGAAGAAGCGCAGAAAGTGATGACGCATCTCATGCAATACGTCGACGTCTGCATCGGTAATGAAGAGGATGCGGAAAAATGCCTCGGGTTCAAACCCAAGGGAACGGACGTAAAAACAGGAAAACTTTCCCTGGAGGGATACAAAGAAATCTTCAGAGAAATGATGGAGAAATTCAATTTCAAATATGTCGCGACTTCCCTCCGCGAAAGCCATTCCGCAAGCGACAACGGTTGGAGCGCATTAATTTACGACGGACAAGAATTCTACCACTCAAGAAAGTACGAAATCAGAATCGTGGACCGCGTGGGCGGCGGGGACAGTTTTGCCTCCGGCCTGATCCACGGTCTGCTCACAAAACAAAATTTCAAAGAAGCATTGGAATTCGCAGTCGGCGCGAGCGCCATGAAGCACACGATCTTTGGCGATTTCAACCTTGTGAGCGCAGCCGAAGTGGAAAACCTGATCAAGGGCGACGCTTCCGGCCGCGTCCAAAGATGATGACAAGAACACAAAACCGGAGCAGTTTTTGCTCCGGTTTTTTAAACAAAAAAGAATGAGATTTCACTTGAATTTTAAAATGAAAAGTAGTATAATAATAGAGCAGTCTTCGCGGCCATGGCGGAACTGGTAGACGCGCCAGTTTCAGGAGCTGGTAGCCTTAAAGCTGTGTGAGTTCAAGTCTCACTGGCCGCACCATGGGGGCATAGCTCAGCTGGGAGAGCGCTTGAATGGCATTCAAGAGGTCGGGGGTTCGAGTCCCCTTGTCTCCACCAGATTAGATCATCAATCCACTAGAATTAACTAAATATTTATGAAAATAGGGATAAAATCCCTTTTTTCATTTCCAAAGGTCTTCATTAGTTGAATTAACAATAGGATAATAAAGAGATTATGGCAGTAATAAATTTTTCATGATTTCATTTTAAGGGGTGCAGATGTTTTACTATATTGCTTTGGCTTTATTGGCTGCTGTTTATATTTCCATAATTTTTCTTATGGATAAATTTAAGAAAAAGGAATTAACCAATTTCATTTTTATTGCTATCACATTTATGTGTTACATGGCTTTGGTTATTAAAGTGTTTTTTGATGTGGGATTTCATGACTGGAATTTTCAAAACACTTTACCAACCGCAAACGTAAGCCCATTTATGTTTTTTACGCTCCCGCTATATTATGTTTTACCAAAGAAAATAAGTAAGTATTATTTGTTATTGGTAAGCTTATTGTCACTGGGGATGTTGGTTTCAGTAATTTTGGCTTGCATTCATAGAATTGCCATTAATTATAGATTCGTTCCACATTTTTTGCTTGATTATGTAGCACATTTGACACTCTCTTTGTGGGGGATATATTTGGTGAAATCAAAGCAAATACAATTCGAGAAAAATGATTGCCTCTTTGGGGGAAGTGTGATCATCGGCGTTTCTTTATTCATGCTGATAATCAACGCGATTTGCAATACTGCTTTTTTTGGCTTGACATTCAACGACGATTACAACATTTACAACATGGTATTGGTCAATAATCCTTATTTGTCGGCATTAATATATTTTGTAGGATTGTCTGTGTCGCTGCTTTCGGGGTATTTCTTTAAAAAAATATCAATAAAAAGCGTAGCATATAAGTAAAGAATTGAGATACGAACTCTTTGAGAAGCATCAAATTGCTTGTCCTATCGCATATAAAAAAGGGCTGATGCTCTGCATCAAGCCTTTTTGCCCCCCATGATTGCGGGGTTTATCCCTATTGTTTGGGGCAATTCTATGCCGTATACAATAAAGAAGAAAAGTATCAGAGGCGGATTACCTTTTTGGAAGATGATCAAAACACTTGGTATGTCGCTGTCGACTATAGTTATTCCAGTACTATCGCGACTTGTTTTGCAGTCTCCCAAAAGTCTTCAGGAACATTTAAATTTGGAAGCATTTTCTATGTCGTGGACTCGCTTGCGGATGAGGAGTATAGTTATGTCGATTATTGGATAACTTAATTGATTATTTTCAATTATGTGATTTCATTAGTCGTATTTCAATCCAAAAACAGCACAATCATTGTTTTCTGGTTCCGATGCATTGTGCTGTTTTTTATTGCAGAAAAAAGTCTTAATATTTCATAAAATATGTTATACAATTTGAATGGGAAAGTTATTTCTTTTGTGTTTAGTGGAGGGGAATGTATGAAAAAAGTAAAACATTTGCTAATTATTTTCATCTTAAGTTTTGCAATTTTATCTGTCTCCATCTTTGTGTTTATCAATGTGCGCGCCAATAAAAGGGTCTATTTGTCTCAATATGATTTTTTTGAAAAAACATATGCTTTTCAACTGTCTTTCAATGATGAAGAAGCGGAGGTTCTAAAAAAAGAGCTTGATAAATTCATTTATGAGGACGACAAGATAATTGCATTTACCGGCGAAGGGTCCGTTTACAAACTATATTCCTCCCAAGCGTTGATCAGGTTGGCAAAGCTTTTGGGAGAAAACGAAGTAATTTCAGTCCTGAAAAATAACATTCTTGAATCGCTTGACGATATTGATTTTGCTTCTTTAAATCTTCTTGATTTGTATCACTACCTTTTGCTCATAAAGGAGTTTGAATTCACAGATACCTTAGAGAAATGCGAAGCAGCGCTTAGGAAGCATTATGATGCAGAAACTCAGTTGCTGTTCATTAATAGTAAAAATGATTTTATGAATGACAAACTGATGATTTCGTTTTTGCTATATAATGATCTGCACGATTTTATAGATTTGGAAGAATTTTCATTTATTTCGGTCTTCCAATCTTACTATTCCCAAGCGCAATTTTTAGGGCCGAAATCGGGGAATACTCTTTACAATGCGGGCGGCGACATATTATATATCCTGTCGGAACTGGACTATGACCTGATAGACAAAGAAGCGCATCGGAATTGGTTCGAAGAATGGGAGGAGCATTTCAGAAATTATACTTTCTCCTCGCCTTTCTTAATCAAAATTTACGGTGATTATCTTAAAATTAAACGCATCTTTGCAGATGTGGACGAAGATTATGAGAAAATGAACTCATATTTTGAAACGTTAAAGATTGACGATTTCGATGATTTCGATGATTATTTGGTCGTTTATAATATTTTGGAAAATGTTGATTTGCAAAGAAATGAAGCCATAAAAAACGCAATGAAGGAAAAATTGCGCCAGGAGGCAGCTGGCTTTACTTTCAGCATCAAGGAAATCAGCATTGAGAACACTTTTTACGGGATAATGCTGCTCCAGGCATTGGGAATTGAGTTGAAAACAGCGAAAATTAATAATTTGCTTGCTCTGTATTATCAAGAAATTGACCAAAAATTCAAGAATAGAGATTTTCCGATGGGCGCCAAGTGGCTCTACCATGTTTTGATGATCCAAAAAATAATCAACGAAGATCCCCCAATCGACCTTGAGCTTGTCGAGGGGTATATGGAGATGTTTTTTAAGCAGCTGAGGAAAGATGATGCCGATTTTCAGAATCTCTTGGTCTGCAGATATTTTGTCGAGATATATTCGAATTTACAATTGGGATTAAAAAACAAGCATAAAAATAAAATCAATGCCTTGATGAATAAGTTCATCGAAGATCATGAGGGCAAGCTTTGGTTTTCGGGGATAACGGACTTGTTCATCATCAGCAAACTCCTAAAACTGGATGCCATCGCTGATGAGTTGGTTTTTGAAGCTGAGCGAAAATTAAGCCAAGACGGCGGCATCATGGATTATTTGGGAGGAACGCCCAACATCTATGGCACTTACGGTTTTCTCAGAATTTACGATTTATACGATAGCGAAGCCATTTTCAATGATTGGTTGCTCGAAATGCTATCGGAAAAGAGAAGTTATGTATCAAAAATCGCTTCGGAAAACGGTTTGTGTCCAGAAACTGAAAACGGAGCAGTGACATTGAAGTCGATTTATTGCGGAGCAATCATCAAAAATTCCATCTGGAAGGGGGGCGGAAAATGAGCATCGCGGTCAGTGGTTTGACCAAAAAATACAACGGGAATGCCGTCGTGAACGGCGTGACCCTGGAGTTCAGGCGGAACGAGATTACTTTCGTCACCGGCACGTCCGGGGCCGGCAAGAGCACGCTTTTATACCTGATCGGCCTTTTGGAAAAGGAATCCGCAGGGAGCATCATTTATCGGGGAAAAGACATTTGCGCTTTTTCTGAACGGGAAAAGGCCGAATTCAGGGCCAAGACCATCGGTTTCATGTTTCAGGACAGCAATCTGCTTTCGGGGTTCACGGTTGCCGAGAACTTGTCCTATCAGTTGGAATTGTCGGGGAAACGGGTTGAATCTGACAAAATAGATGAAGTTTTGAAAGAATTGGGCATCCTGAATCTGAAAAGCAGGAAAATCGAGACCCTCTCCGGAGGGGAAAGGCAAAGGGCGGTCATAGCGGGAAGCGTTCTGAAAGAGGCCGAGATCATATTGGCGGATGAGCCGACGGGGGATTTGGACGAGGCCAATTCGAAGGCCGTCATGGAATTGCTTCAAAAAATCAAAAAGGGCAGGATTATCATTGTCGTGAGCCATGACGCTGAGCTTGCCCGGCTCTACGCCGATCGGGTCATAAAGATTAGCGACGGAAAGGTTATCGCAGACCGCTATCTCCGGGAAAGCGATTCGGAAGGCAGCCCATCCATGCCGAAAGGGCGAGGAAATGCCGGAAAACTCAGGGCCAGGAACATATTCCGGATGAGCCTCGGAAACATCAGAAAAAGATTGGGGTCTTTCCTTTCAATCTGCGTCTCGCTTTCTTTCGCTTTGGCTTCGCTGCTCGCGATTGCCGTTTTGAATGTCGCCCTCGCCACCATGACGACGTCGATGGCCAAGAACTATCTGGAAACGGATCTCGCCATCGTCAGCAAAACCACTTCGCGTGTTTTTGTTGAGCGCGCTCCCATCAAAACGGAGGATTTGGCTGCGCGCGTAAGCTTGGATGGTTTCGCGCAGATCACTCCCGTTTATGAAGCGCCCCTGTATCTTTATACCGAAGATAAGTTCGAACAGGCCGAATGCAGGCAGATTATCCTCAATTCTTTCTATGAAGAGAGAATCATGTCCCTGGACGTAGAAGGAGAATTTCCGAAAGACAAATATCAATTCATCATTTCCGAAAAAGCGCGGGAAGCGCTGGGTGTGGAAATCGGGGATGCGGTTCTCTTGGGCACCGGGGACGGGCACCATCTGGAGCTTTTAATCGTCGGCGTCAACAGAACCGTCACCTTCGATAAACATAATTATTGCTATCTTGCCGGCGAAGCGGTGAAGGAATTGTTGGAAATGAAATACCGCAACCGCGATTTGGTCGCGATTCAGAATGCGGAGCATCTCGGAGGGAAAACGCAAACAACGGCGATCAAATCCCGCTTAGGCATAGCCGACGGCAGCGAAGAAATCATCGCCGGGAGCGCCCCCACCGCAGGGGAGATTATGATCTCAAGCTTTCTCTTTCCCCATTTTCTCCGCAGCATCAATGGCGAATACGCATCCATCGGTGAGGAGGAGTTGCTTAAGGGGGAGGTCGGGGCAGAGATTTTGGAGGAACTCTTTTCCGCAGAATTCGCCCTGGACGCAAACGATCTGCACTTCGTGCGGGTTTCGGGGATTTTTCTGAGTGAGGAGTTGCTTGTAAAAGCGGGGGAGGAAGGGAGCGAAAAATATTACGAGGCCTTACCGAAAAAGCTGGAGCTGTTTGCAAAGGAGGCTGGCGCTCTTGAGGAACTGAAAGACAATCTGCAGGACGATGAATTTTTAGTGATCATCCATTCCGAACATTTGCGTGGAACGATTCTTAAAAGCACCCTGGGAATGCAAGCCGCTGTCATCCTGCTTTCTTTCATTCTCCTCATCCTTTCGGTTGCTCTGATCAATACTTATGTGAAACTCAATGTCAGGGAAAGATTCTATGACATCGGCCTCCTCAAAGCCATGGGTGCGCGGAAGGGGACAATCTTCCGAATCTTTTGGTGCGACTTTCTGATTCTTTCCATAATTTGCACAGTTCTCGGGGTAACTTTGGCATTCTTCTTGAAATTGTTACTTCCCATTTTTTCGGAGCACTTGGCCATTATTCGCCTTGAATTCCCGCTTTGGCTGGTTTTGGCGTCCTTCCTTTTCTCAATCTTCATTTCCTCGCTCGCAAGCCTATTGCCTTTGCTTAAGGCAACCAGGCTTTCGTCCGTCGAAGCAATCAGAAGGAGGTAATTTTGACTTTTTTAACCCGGTAGTCGAAATACGTACAAGGCATTATGGAATACATCCGCATGGCGAAAGATCCAAATTGCTGAAGCTTATATTTACACCAAAGGGATTTCGGCAGAATTCACGATACAAATATATGATGCCAGCGGGAAGGTAAAAAAACGGTTACCAGAGAGATAAAAAACACAGGTTATGTTTCATATTTATCCAAATTGGGATTTAGACCCCGAGACATCAACATCGAATTGACTAAGGTCTAATTATGCCTTGCCGATTGTTTTCACGGTCCTCGCTTTCATCGGAACTTGTTCGTTTTTGTTTTTATTCCTTTAGAAAAAAAAACTAAGGCAAGCGAACAGAGTAAATCAGGTATTAAGCAAGGAAAGTTGAAATGCGTTTATAACCAGCAATATAATAGTGATTTAATTAAGG